>NZ_CAPAEZ010000080.1:0-10673 GCF_948576815.1 uncultured Allobaculum sp. | reverse complement strand
AACTAGAAAGGCAAGGCACTGCTCACTTGTGAAGCTTAAGTGAACAGCATTGCACTAGTCGTAGAAAAAAATATAAGAATTTTATAACGAGAATCATCAGAACAGGACAATTTTCTATCCAAACTGGCCGCCTGGATGGAAGCGTTTTCGCAATTGGGATAGACTAAGCGGACCTTTCCGGCCGGAAAAAGCCCTATTCCTTTTTATACGGGCACGTGTGATACGATACAAAGAGGAAAGGCGACAGGAATTTCAAGCGTTCCCTGCGCCGGCTTGCCTTTTCTTTTATACGATCGCAAGCCGTGAAAAAAGCAGGAGAGAGAAAGCAGGTGATAGCTTATGCGCATAATTTCCGGTTCGGCGCGCGGCAAAATCATTGAAGCGCCCGAAGGTCTGGATACCCGGCCCGTTACGGATAAAATTCGTCAGGCTCTTTTCAACATCTGGCAGTTTGATATTCCCGGCAGTTCCTTTCTCGATCTGTTTTCCGGCTCCGGCTCCATGGGGCTCGAAGCCCTCTCGAGAGGCGCCGATCGGGTCGTCATGGTCGAAAAAGGAAAAAAGGCCGCCGATGTCATTCGACGGAATCTGAAAGCCTGCCATTTCGAAAACAAAAACTGTACGCTTCTGGAAAAAGACGTCTTTCTGGCGATTGAACAGCTCAAAAGGAAAGGCGAAAAATTCGACCGGATTTATCTGGACCCGCCCTATACCGTCGATTCCATTTTCCACCCCGTTATGGAAGCCCTTGGCGATGCAGAACTTCTGAATGAAGATGGAGAAGTGGTAATCCGTACGCTTCACACGAAGGAAATGCGCGATGACTACGTAAAGCTGCACCGTTACCGCACGAAAAAATGGGGAATTTCCACCGCCCACTTTTATAAAATTCGATAAGAAAAAAAGAAACCAAAAAGGACAAATAAAATGCAGGAAAGCCGCGGCCTCTTTACTTGAAAGCCTTTCTCGAAAGGTTTACCCTAATCGTCGCGGGGGGCGATAAAGACAGAACAATCCGTCTTTACAGGTCCTGCCTGGAAGTTGAGGTTAATGCGATGCGCCGCTATATTCCGAAGGAACAGCTGATCTTGACGCTTCATCAGATCATCGATTCCGAAAACCCGGAACTGCATTCAATTTATAAGCAGATCATTCTGCTTCGTACTACCAAAGACACAAAAACGTATTCCCATGCCGTAAACATGCTGATCTGTCCAAGACTGATCACGCTCAGCATTCTGAACATTCTCGCGCTCAGTTTCGCCGGCATTTATTTCAATTCGGCTTTGCAGACGAGCCTTCCCGCCGGTTTTTCCGGTGTATGTCTGCTTCTGATCATCGCCTTCACGTTCGCGGAAGTTTTCCGCCTGATTCGGCTTCTCGGCCAGATCCGGCAGGCTATGCGCTACGTCCTGGTCGATGAACTCTTTGCCAGGAAAATTCTGGTGCTTCAGAAACCGCAGGAAGCCCAGACGGCGAAAGCAGCCAAATAAGACTGCTTTCGCTTTTTCTTTACGCAAAAGCCATGCGGCTGACCGATGCTTAACGGCACCTTTATGTCAATTCGCCTATACTGGACTCATACCATCACACTATTCAAATATTCATAACCGTTTTGGACCGATACTGGTCCGGTTTCTTCCCGCTTTTACAGACGGCTTCGTTCGTTTTTTCATTTTGTTTGCACCAAATCTTATTCGAAATGCCTCTATGGCGTTAAGGATGGATAATCATCTTTTACAAATACCTTTTCGATGCATCTTTTTGAAAAGCCCGCGAATGCCCTGTAGACAGCGCGGACTCTTTTCGCATCCAGGGCCTGTTTTCCTTTCTCTTTGGCTTCTTTATAAAAAGCAGGGGAACGGGAAAAAGGCGGAAGAGGAAAAAAGAAAGTTTAGAAAGGCGGTGATTTCATGGCCCTTTCGCAGTCTGTGATCGGACAGACGCCTTTGCCAAAGCATGTGCATGTGGTTGTTGTTCTGACAGCGGACGATGCCTGCAGCCAGGCAATCGACAGCGCAGCCCTGCTCGCCCAAAAACAGGACGCCCTGTTTTCGGCCGTGTATGTAGACACGCCGTATTATCGATCCGTTTCGGAAGCGCGCAAAACCAAGCTGCACGACGCGATTATTTACGCCGCGCAGGCCGGCGCCAAAATCGAAATTTTATCCGGAACCGACCCGGTGTATCAGATCGTCGAATTTTGCAAGTCCAAGCGCGTCAGCCAGCTGGTCATTACCAGGCCAGTCCGGCAGACGGGACTGAATCGCTTTCGCAAGTCGATTGCGGTTTCGCTGATGGACAGTCTTCCGGACGTGCATATCGTGACCGTGCCAAGTGCAGAGCGCACGCACATTCAGACGCAGGGACTGGTCAAGCTTTCCACCAGCCAGTTTTTCCGTCAGCTCGCGATCACCGTGCTCGTTCTTTTTGCGGCGACGGTCGTCGCTTTCCTGGTCGATTCCACGGGTGCGGACGAAGCGCTCCTGGCGCCGATTTACATGCTTGGCGTTCTGATCTGTTCCGTATCGTCCACTTCGCTGTTCTGGCCGATTTTCTCGTCGACCGCAGCGATTATTCTGTTCAACATTTTGTTTGCGTCGCCTCGCGGAAGCATCGTCTACTACCAGACTGATCTGACCCTGGTGTTCGCGATTACCTTTGTCGCCTCGGTCATCGCCGGCGCGATGGGCATGCGCCTGCATCAGGAATCCGATCAGGCCAACAAATCGTCCTGGCGCACCCAGGTGCTGCTCGAAAACAGCCAGCTGCTTCAGGAAACGGAACAGACCAGCGAGCTGATCCCCGCGGTATGTACGCATCTCGCCGGACGCATTCACCGCGATATTCTCTTCATCCCGTATGACGGTCTCGATTTTCAGGAAGCAGCCGCCTATCCGTCGAGTTCGATGTATCCCGTCCATCTGCCGATCGGCCAGGCGGACCGGGACGCGCAAAACGAAGCGGTAAAAATCAAGGACGCCGCCGGCAATCACACCCCCTATTTCAGCGATGCAGCCTATCTGTATTTTCCCTGGAAAATGGACGGGGACGTCATCGGACTGGTCGGCATCAACGGCGGTTCGGATGTGATCGAAGGCTATGAATACATGATCCTCGATTCCATCATTCAGGAAAGCGCCCAGGCGCTGGAAAACCGCATCCGCTCCGAAGAGTTCGAACAGATCCAGCGCGAAGCCGAATCCAACCGGCTGCGCTCCAATATTCTTAAAGGCATCTCGCACGATCTGCGTACGCCGCTGACGTCCATTATCGGCAACGTCACCGCGGCGGAAGAAGGCAAGGATTTCCTGACGCGGGAAGATCTTTCCGACATCTGGCGTACGATCAAAGCCGATTCGCAGCTTCTGTCGAGCATGGTGGAAAACCTGCTGACCGCAGCGCGTCTGGACAACGGCACGATGCCGGTGCGTCCGCAGCTGGAAGTGGTCAGCGAAATTATTGACGCCAGCCTCGACTTCCCGAAAATTTCCAACGAAACTCATCCGCTTCAGGTGGATATCGATGACGATCTGCTTCTGGTCAATGCCGATCACGGTCTGATCTCACAGTCGATCACGAACATGGTGCTCAACGCCATCTACCACACGCCAGCCGGCACGCAAGTCCGTCTGCACGCCTATGAACAGGACGGCTGGGCCATCGTAGACGTCGAAGACCAGGGCCCGGGTATTCCCGATGCGGAAAAGCCGGCGATCTTCGATCTGTTTCATACCGGAAGCAAGGGAAATGTGGACTCCAACCATTATCTGGGACTTGGCCTGTTCCTGTGCAAGTCGATTGTCGATGCCCATCAGGGCAAGCTGACTGTCCGCGACAATACACCAGAAGGTTCGATCTTTACTCTGGCGCTCCCCCTGGCCGAAATGCCCTCGGGCGATGTGCCGGATCTGGGATAAAGCAAGCCTGTTTCTAACAAGCCGTTTGTTCTGAATGAAAAGCCGCTGCTTACGGCGGCTTTTTCATCACTGCCGTATACCCGCTTCGACTGGGTCTGAACCCGGATCATTCCGGCCGTTTTGCGAAAACAAACACGCCGGCAGCCTTGCCCCTCATTCAGCGGCGCCGGTCAATCTGTTATACTTATGTAGGCATATCTGCGTGGATTCATACGAAATTTCCATATCCCAAAGACGGAAATTTTCCCCGTCGCGCAGATCGTGCAAATCTGTATCTTTATCCCATCGCTGGAAGGAGACGTAATTCTCTTATGAATACAACAACTGTTCTGGTCGTCGAAGATGACAATTCCATTCGCAACCTGATTGGTACCACTTTAAAGTCGCATAACTATAAGTATCTGATGGCTCCCGACGGCAAAACCGCTATTCTGGAAGCCTCCACACACAATCCCGATGCTATTTTCCTGGATCTGGGTCTTCCGGATATGGACGGCGTCGATATTATCCGCAAAGTTCGTACCTGGTCGAATGTCCCGATCGTTGTCATTTCCGCACGTACCGATGACGAAGATAAAATCGCCGCGCTCGATGCGGGCGCAGACGATTATCTGACCAAACCGTTTTCCATTGTGGAACTGCTGGCTAGACTGCGCGTTGTTGAACGCCATCTTTCCAACCAGCCGCAGTCTTCCGTATCGACCTCGGTATTCACCAACGGTCCGCTTCGCATTGACTACGCATCCAATCAGGTCACGATCAACGGCAACGAAGTGCACCTGACCCCGATCGAATTCAAGCTCCTGACGCTGCTTTCCAAAAACGTCGGCCGCGTTCTGACCCACAACTACATCACGCAGCAGATCTGGGGTTCGAATTCCGATAACGAAATCGCCTCCCTGCGCGTCTTCATGGCCACCCTGCGCAAGAAGCTCGATTCCAAATCCGGATCCGGGGGTCCGCATTTCATCCAGACCCACATCGGCGTCGGCTACCGCATGATGAAAGTGGAATAAGACGATCCAATTTTCTTTCCCGTTTCCAGCTCAGGCTTGAAACGGATAGATCCCATTCAAAACTTCATACCCCCGAAGCGTCCATACAGAGCGCTTCGGGGGTTTTGCGTTTCCCATTTTGGGAAGATCCTGGTCTGGATCGGATTTTGTGACCATTTTGATCCAGATCAGATGTCTGGTTTTAAAAAACAGTACGTTTCTTTGGCAGGTCGGACACCTGGTATACACTGATAAAAACCGGGATCGATAAATATAACCGCAGCTGTGAACAAAATAAACTCGAGAGCGCGCAGGATGCTGCTGTAAAAAATGCCGGTGAAGGGAAAAAGGCTTCTTAACGAACGGAAAAATCCGTATTCAGAAACACTCCGCATCCTCTGAACCTTCAGAAGATGAAAAAAGAGACTGGAACTCCAGATGTCTGGTTACAGCGATCCCCAATCCACGAAATAAAAACAATTGAATAAAAAAGAGAAAAGCAGAGCGAGAATCCCCGGAAATCGAAGGGATACTCCCTATGATGGGATGCGATCATGCAGATCCGTACTGAGGAGTATCCGCGCAAAGCGTGAATCGTACGTCTGGATTTCCATACTTGCCGCTGCAAAAAAAGAAAATGAAAAAATCCAAGCTGCTCTTCCTGTTCACTGCCGTTTCCATCGGGATGAGTTCTCTCACCCTGACAGGATGCGCTAAACCGAGCGGGAGTGAATCATCCAATGCACCGGCGACCGCTCAAGGGAAGAAAGAAAAACCCGTATACGGGCATTTCAACAAGGACGGTTTGTATCGATTTGAATACGCAAATCGGGATATCGAAGACATTTTGAACACGGAGTTTTCCGAATACATCACCAGCGCCGATGGAAAAGTCAGAGTCATGAAGTCCGCTCTGGGAGATGAAACCTGCTATGTTTTAAACAAAAATCTCGTTGTCGAATTTTCGGATGGTGCTTACCGTTCCCTCGACATCCATATCCGCTCAAGAAACGGAATCGATGACAGTTCTGAAACCATGGAGCTGGGCGGAAAGATTATGGGATCGCTGGTTTCCGCTTACGGAGGATATCCTTCCATGGATGAGCTGACGCAGGATACTTTCAACCGGTATGAGACGTACCTGGCCAATTTAAGCTCCGATAACGGAACAACCGCGTATGGCGCAAAAGCAAACGATGGACTGCTTATGACCATGCTGTACGAATACACTCCGTCCACCCTCTATGTAACCCTTGGCGTTAATGAAACCACGTTCAAAAACGATGAAGCCTTTTTAAAGGCAGAATCTCAGGTTGCAAAAAGCTACGGTATTGCCGAAGACGGCACGGTCGTTTATCCAGCTATCGATGCGCCCAGCGTTCAGCCTCTGTTTTTCCATGAGAATGGAGATATATCCGATCTGTGGGATGTCGTCGACGGGAAAGTCAGCGAGTAGCTGCCTGTTCAGCCGCTGCGGCAGAAACGAATGAATAGTTTTCAGATTTCAGACCAGAGGAAAACCGTTCCGTTTTAAACGAGCGATCTCTGGTTTTCTTTTTGTGCGGCGGACTGGATGATGTCTTTCCATTTTTCGGCGTCTTGTGGTGACGGGCTCTTAGAGCCGTCTGTCCGGAAAACGGAATTCCTGTCCAAAGGCTTCTTTCCTGCGTCATCGTTTTCGAAACTCAGAGTTTCTGAAGATACCTGGAATGGCTCGCTTTTATCGATGTATAAAAAAAATGGAGCCCGAAGGCTCCGCGTTCACTTTTTTTATGCAGGCAGAGAACAGCCTGTTTTACAAGGACGGTATGTATGGTTTGGAACATCAGAAGGTATTAGAGTTGAAAATTATAGAACACATCGATCGAACAAAAGCAATTATGGTCACGTCTCGCCCTTATAAACACCGTACCCTGCACCGCGTCCCCCAACGCAGACCCAAAGTACACTGAAAGTATAAGAAAATGCGGGTTTTAAGTCAATGTTTTATTATAAGCGCTTTCAACTTTCTGGTAGTTTATTTTACCTTTTTAGATTGAAAGCCCTTTATAAACTGACTAAAACCCGCTATTTTATTTCTTCTTATTGATTTTTATCAGAAACTGTGGACAGTCGTTGTGATGCTCGCGTTCGGTTCATAATTGAATGCCGGCTCGCGGCGCTCTTCGTAAACGTCCAGCGAAGGAGTCCGGTAAGTTTCCCGCGTAATCGTCACTTCGCGCTGTCCGGTAAATTCGATGTGAACTGCCTTCGTATACGTGGCCTGCTCCGTCGAGGTCAGCACGTTTTCACTGGTCACCTCAATCGAAGCGATAATTTCCCCGCCAAACTCAGACAGTTCGATGGTGTCGCCGTTCACATACTCTGGAATTTTATTAATCATTCTCACCCTCATCTGCGGATAGCCCTCCGGCGTTTCCACAGCCCTTTGTGTTCGGTAGCAGGAGTCAATCAGGACTCCCCGGTTGCGTGACAGAACCAGCACGATTTCAACCGGCTTGGTCAGCGAATCCTTCGGCGTCGGCATGATGATGCGCTCCGCCTTACGGCCGATCAGCTTCCCAAGCAGATCCATTTCCTCTCGTGAAAGATTCATGGTTTCCAACCTCTTTTCTTTTTAGATTTTCAAGTGTTCCTGTATCGGGCAGGCCGCGCGAAATTGTTCTGGTTTTGACCCTTTCAGCCTATTGGATTTGGATGAATAAAAAATGAAACGCGATGCGATTGTCTGGCTTTTTTGATGGTCAAAGCGTGCGCGGAAAATGGACCGGCAGTTTCCGGTACTAAAAATGGTCGGACAGGAAGCGTTGGGCTGATCTCGTCATGTGCAGCCGCCGGCTTCTATCCTTCTTTGCACCCCTTATTTTAGAAGGTTTGCCCTGGAATATGAACAAGGCGTCCAGAGTGGATGCTTGTCTGTCCCCTTTGGTCAGATTCCTAGTCCTAAAGTCCATAATCGGGACCCGCCTGTTCTGGAAGGGATATCGACCGGCAGAAGTTTCGCTCAGGCGTCCGCTTCGGGCGGCCGGAAAAAACACGGTACGATTTAAACGAGGTGATTTTATGTCCGCTGCATCCGAAGCCTATGCCCGCACCCGCAAGTCTGCGCTGGCCGAAACCGCCCGGCGCGAAGAAGCCGGTCTGGATCCGACGCTGCCCGTACTCGATCCGTATCTCAAAAATTTCCAGGTCGTCTCGCGCCAGGTACTGCGCGAGCACGAAATTCAGGTCAGCCATATCGTCGGTACCGTCCATGCCAGCCGTACCGAAGCGTTCGCGTTTAATTTCATGCCGCTTCTGGCAGAAAACAGCGAATTTGCGGCGAAGTGGATGAATCTGTATACGAGCGCCATGGAAGAAGGCCTTCGCGATCCCATTACGGTTTACGAAGTGTACGGCCGCTTTTTTGTCGAAGAAGGCAACAAGCGCGTTTCCGTCACAAAAGCCCTGGGCAATCCGCTGATCCGGGCGCGCATTACCGAGCTGATTCTCGATCCCAAAGGGATGGAAGACGGCGACCTGTATGAGGCGTATCTTCAGTTTCGAAAACTGACCGGGATTTCCACGCTGCTCATGAGCCGCAAGCGCAACTATCGAAAGCTGCTCAAGCTGCTCGATGTCAGCGAGTCCCACCCGCTTTCCGCTCAGCGCCGGGACGATCTGCTTGCCCTGTACGCGCAGTTTGAAGGTATTTTTGTTCAACGGGCTCCTGAGCGGACCAAAGCGACCGCCTCGGATGCCTTCCTGCTCTTTCTCGAAGTATTTGGAAGCGACGTCTCCCGCGTTCAGACGCACGCGGAAATGGAAAAGGAATTTGACGTACTGCTTCCCGCCATCGAGTTATATCCGCACGGCCTGAAAGCCGCCCTGCTCACCGCCAGCGATGTATCGGAGCGAAAGCCGATTCTTTCCTTTTTAAGCGAGCCGGTCAAAGCCGCGCTCATTCAGCCCGGCGATCCGCAAAACAGCGTCTGGGCCAGAGCCCACGAAGAAGCCTTTGAAAAAATGGCGCGAACGCTGGGCGACAAAGTCATCATCCGCATATGGAACGACGTCAATACGGCTTATGAAATCGAAGACGCGCTGAGCGAAGCGGTCAGCTGGGGTGCGAACGTCGTCTTTACGAGCCATCCGATTGAACTTCCGGAAACCAACGCGTTTGCGGCCCGCTATCCCCAGATCAAGTTCCTGAACTGCTCGCTCAATCCGGAAAACACAGCCGTTCGGTCGTACTACACCCGCGGCTATGAAATCCAGTACTTGCAAGGAATGGCCGCCGGCGCCCTTTCCACATCCGGCCGTCTGGGCTACATTGCCGACTACCCGATTTTCGGCGCCATCGCCGACATCAACGCCTTCGCGCTCGGAGCCAGAGCGGTGCGCAGCGATGCAAAAGTGTATCTCGACTGGTCCACCACCCATTCGGCGACCAACCGGGAATTTCCGATGGATATCGACCTGATCTTCATCGGCGGTCAGGATTTCGATCTGCGCAGCCGCTCCGGCCGTCAGTTTGGCCTGTTCGACGTGCGCAGCGGCCAGTTCTGCAAAATTTCTTCAGTCGCTCAGAAGTGGGACGTCTTTTACACCCGCATCATTTATTCCATTCTCAACCGCACGTACCGCAGCGACGAGATTCATCACAACACCCCGTCCATCAACTACTGGCTCGGCCTTTCCAACGGCCTGATGGACATTCAGTTTTCCGATCATCTGCCTCTGCAGACGCGAAGACTGATCAGCCAGATCCGCGACGATATTGCCGATCAGCGCTTCTTCGTCTTTGAAGATCTCGCCTGCGTGCCCTCCGAGCGCGATCGCCTCCAGTCGCTAAGCATGGAAGAAATCGCGCATATGGACTGGTTTGTGGACGGCGTTATCGGCTATCTGCCCGATGAAGACAATCTGATGCCCGAAGCCGAAAAGCTCGTCACCCTGCACGGCCTGGATCTGGAGGAAGCCGACAGTTCTGAAAGCAAGGCGCAGGCCCATCCGGAAGCGGCTGAAAACAGAGAGGATGTCCAGAATCCGGATCGTTCGAACGACGCCAGGAAGAGCTCCCTTCAGGAAAGCCCGGATCGCTCATGAAATCCGCCAAGATTCTTCTGCTTTCCGATGAAGTCGTTCCCCAGTATTTCCGCCTGTGGACGCCGAAAACGTTTGAGGGAATCGATCTGATCATTTCCTGCGGTGATCTGCCCGCCAGCTACCTTGAATTCATCGCCGACCGCTTTGACGGCTATGTTCTTTACGTGCCAGGCAACCACGATCTCGGCTACGCCTCCCATCCGCCTTTAGGCTGCGTGGATATTGACGAGAAAATCTTTGTCTGGAAAGGCCTGCGCATTTTAGGCCTTGGCGGATCGATGTTTTACAACGGCGGCCCGCATCAGTATTCCAATAAGGAAATGGACCGGCGTATCCGCAAGCTCTGGCCGCTCTTCTGGAAACATGGCGGATTTGATATTCTCGTCACCCACGCCCCGGCTGCCGGCCATTACGACGGCAAGGATCCGTGTCATACCGGCTTTGAAGGCTTTGGCCGGCTGATCGAACGCTACCATCCGCAGTTTTTCTTTCACGGCCACATCCATCTCAATTACGGCGACTATCCCCGCCGCTATGTGATCGATCAGACTGCGGTCATCAACGCCTATAAAAGCTACATCGTCACCGTTCCTCTTCCCGAAGAGGGCGAGAAATAATGTAAGTGTCAAACAATCGACGGGTATACGCGAGACTGAATATTAGATACGCT
>NZ_CAPAEZ010000079.1:0-10853 GCF_948576815.1 uncultured Allobaculum sp. | reverse complement strand
TCCCAAGGAGGCGGTCGAGAAAATACCCGTCTTTTATTTGACGCTTACTTTTTGCGGACTGCCTGAATGGTTTTCGCTAATCAAAATGCTCGGTTTTGATTAGCGAAAACGTTTGGAGTGCTTTTCACGAATGAAAATAACGAAATCGGATGAGCGAATAGCAAAATTTTTCTATTCATGCATGAACCAGGGATTTTTGGATGAAGGGATCAACGAAGAATGTACACCGCTTTAAACGTTCTGCCGCTTAGTGGCTGTCTGAATTGATGGCATGCAGGTAAAAGCGCGCGAAAAGAAAACTGTTTTTCGTGATCTTTTACTCTTTTTGGAGAGAACACTTCAAAAAAGGTGGAATCGGAAGCTGAGACTAAGGATTATTGTGAGCGAGAAAGGTGCATGTTTCCGGACTGCACTGGAGGAGTCACTCTGTGGCTCTTTTTTATAGCCTGCCTATAAATGAATTTTTGTCCTTCTCCTTTTCTCACTCTGGCTTTTTCTCACTCTGGCTTTTATTCTGGCGATAAAAATCTGAAAACTGTATCGCTTCAAATCCTGTTCGATTTATCGAAAAGGACAGAAATAGAATCCTCCTCGGGTTCTTTTTACAAAGATGGAGTCAGGAAAAGTCGGGTATGAACCGGGCTTTTCTGCACGCATTTGTCAGAATTGATATAAAGAAAGGTCAGTCGGCTGTACGAATGAATCGGTTCTTTCCGATCTTTTTGTGTCGGTATACGTTTTTCGCTGCCTTTTGAAAAACGGTCTTTATTATTCTTCTACGGGGAAATGGATCCCAATGGACAGCAGCCGGCTGGAATACAGTTATGTCAAAAACTCCAATTACTACCGATGTTCGAAGCGGCGCGTCGACTTTAAATGAACTGCCAGAAATACTCAGAAAATACGGAACGAAAGTCCTTCTGGTTCACGGCCATCGGCCTGTGGAAGACGGCCTGCTGCAGACCGTACGTCTCCTTTTGAATGAAGCGGGATTCCCTCATGCCAATATGGGACAGATCCTGCCGAATCCTAAGTACGATTCCGTAGTACGCGGTGTTGAAATTGCCCGTAAGGAAAAGTGCGACATTATTCTTTCGCTTGGCGGCGGATCGACTTTGCAGTGTGCAAAAGGCATCGCCGGCGGGCTGGGCGTCAAAGGCGATCTCAAGGACCTCTGGAATGGAAAAAAGAAACTGAAGAAAGCAGCGGTGATCGGTGCGGTTCTGACCGATCCAGCTTCCGGCAGTGAATTAGGCCAGAAGTGCACGCTCGTTCGCGGCGGAAAGCGGCATACGATGGTTTCTCCATTTTTCAAGAGTACTTTTGCGATTCTGGATCCTTGTGAGTCGCAGTATCCGTTTTATCCGACGATGAACCAGATTTTTATCCTGTACGCCCGCCTCTTTTTCGCCAGTCTGGTGTTAAAAGATGAACAGAAAACGCAGGCTCTGGAACTGCTGAAAAAACTGGTCGATACCGCAGCTGCGCTTTCGCGCAATATTGGCGATATTGAGGCAAGAACCCAGCTGTTCAGTATCGGCTGCCATGCCCATAAAGATCTGAAGCTTCCAGAAAACCCCGTGGAGCCGATTGGCGAAAAAATCGCTTTTAATGACTCTCTTCCAAACGGCACCGGACAGTCCGTTCTCTTCTTCGCATGGCTGAATACGCTTGAGGATGCCGACAAGAACGAAGTCATTCATATCGCAAACACGCTCGCCCAGCATACGGGCAGTGATACGCAGGTGACGACATTTGAAGACGCACTCGCTTCTCTGAAAGCCGGCCTGGAGCCGACCAAAATTCCGCTGACGTTAAAAGAGAGCGGCCTGAAAGTACACAGGAAGAAACTGCTCGCTCTGGCGGAAAACAAGGAACAGAAAGCCATTCTGAAACAGGCGATCGAACTGGATGCCAGATAGTCGGCAAGAGTCGACGGCTGATTTGAGTCCAGTTTGAAAAGAAATAGCGAAAAGACGCAGTGTTAAGGATTTACAGTCCTTGCACGGCGTCTTTTTCGTCTGGAAAAATCAGGAAGCAAAACGGATTGGGCTTCCGACCATTGGAACCCAGATCGACTGCCGCAGTCCAGAAAAAGAATGCGTTTTCGCATCGGACCGCAATCTGTTTTAATGGAACAATTGCGCCATTCAGAACTCTGGCGTGCGGCTGGACTTTTTTTCAAACGAATCGTTTCAGGAAAAGAAATTCGGCTCTTTCTGGCCGGAGAATTGCTTGCGGGAGAATGCGGATGCTGTGGGGATCTTGCACCTTTCAAAGTAAACAATCCCGGAAAAAGCAAACTTTTCTGACCAGATTCGACTAGCTTTAAAATTCGTTACCGCATTAAATTGACAAAGATAACATTCATCAAACACAGGTTGACGAAATTGTCTACGAACGGAAGTATAGATTCGAATGGAAAGGGATTACATATCTGCCGAAAATATATTTGATTAGGAATGCCTTTTCAAAGAGAGTGAAAGAAAGGAAAAACACATGAACTACAGACACACTGTGAAACGCTGCCTGTCCGCTGTGCTGGCAGGCGCTATGGCCTGCTTCGGCGTACAGGTCGCACGGCTCCAGACTGTTTTTGCTCAGGAGAACAGTTCTGACTACAGTCAGCCCCTGACTGATTTCAAAGACGTGCTGGACATCCATGCCAATCCGACCGAAGTGATTTATGGCTCTTACAGCACCAACTGGTTTAACAACTTTTCGGACCAGGGGGCATGGCACGGCTACTATCTCCCCAACAAAGAAGCCACCCAGACCCACGGAGGATTTGCCGGACCGGTCATTGTTGCCGAAGAGTATCCGGTCAATCTGTCCGACTCGATCAACAAGATCGATCTTGCTCTTGTCGATCAGAACAATACCGTGACGAATATTGATCTGAGCAAGATTCAGCCAGAAACCGCCTATTATCCAGGGCGTCTGGAACAGGTTTACAAAATCAGTGAAGATCTTTCCCTCGTTCTGAATCTGATTTTTGCGAACAACCGAACCGCACTGATCAAAGCGGAAATCCAGAACCATTCGGAAAACGATCTGAAACTGAAACTGTCCTGGGATGGTCACATTTTCTCCTGGTGGCAGTATGCGAATAACCCCAACTGCAAGACAGGTGCAACCCTCTCTGCTGAGAAAGACGGCGTCAAAGTGAACTTCCAGGATATTCGAAGCACCTGGAACTACATGACGACCAGCGAAAACTCCTTCGACATTGTTCTCGACCAGAAGGATCTCGATGTTACCGTTTCTGACGATCAGCTTTCCTACACCATTACAAAGGAAGAACCGGTTACTATTCCTGCCGGCCAGTCCTACACAGTTAACCAGACACAGTCCTGGACATTTACCGATGAAGAAAGAACCGAACAGAAAGCGCAGAGTCATACGTTCCTTTCCAATCCGGACGCTGCCTTCGAAGCCAACACGGATCGCTGGCAGGGCTATGTCGATACCATCTTCAAAAACGGAAACAATGCAACAACCCCCTACAAGCGCAGCTGTAAAATGCATTGAAACGCTGACTACCAACTGGTTCTCCGCTGCCGGTGCTCTGAAGCATGACGGCGTTGTACCGTCCATGTCCTATAAATGGTTCGTTGGCATGTGGGCGTGGGATTCCTGGAAACAGGTTGTATCGACCGCTGTCTTTGATAAGGACCTTGCGGAAAACAACGTCAGAGCCCTCTTTGACTACCAGATCCAGGACGATGATAAAGTCCGTCCGCAGGATGCCGGCGCCATCATCGACTGCATTTTCTATAACCAGAACGAAGACCGCGGAGGAGACGGCGGCAACTGGAACGAACGCAACTCCAAGCCGCCTCTGGCTGCATGGGCCGTTGCAAACGTCTACCGTCAGACAGGCGACAAGGAATTCCTCAAGGAAATGTATCCGAAGCTGAAAGCCTATCACAACTGGTGGTACACCAACCGTGACATTGATAAGAACGGTGTTGCCGAATACGGCGGCATGGTTCATGAAGTCTGCTACGACTGGGCCGGCTACGGCTACCCGGTAGGAACCGTTATTGAAGGCGTTGGAATTGTCGGCGAAGACGGACAGGTTCTCGACAAGAACGGCGAAAGAGTCGTCTGCCCCGAAGCGGTTCTTGAAGCGGCTGCATGGGAAAGCGGAATGGACAACGCAACCCGTTTTGATATTGAAGGAAACGGCAAGGACGATATCGGTATTCAGGTTTACACCGTTTGCAACGATGAAGGCGATCAGATCGGCTACACGATCAACCAGGAATCCGTTGACCTGAACGCTTACCTGTACGCAGAAAAAGGCTTCCTTGCGGAAATCGCTGATGAAATCGGCTATACGCAGGATGCGGAAGTTTACGAAAAAGAAGCCAGAGAACTTGGCGATTACATCAATACCAAAATGTATGATGCAGAAACCGGATTCTATTACGATCTGCAGACTAACGAAGACGGCTCCGTTAAGAAGCTGCTTGTAAACCGCGGCAAAGGAACCGAAGGCTGGATTCCTCTCTGGGCCAAACTGGCACCGGCCGACAAAGCCGCGCACGTTGTCGAAAATATGATGGATCCAGGAAAATTCAATACGAATGTTCCGTTCCCGACGGCTTCCAAGGACAACGACAAATATGCACCGTCCAGATACTGGAGAGGACCGGTCTGGATGGACCAGGCATTATTCGGCGTCGAAGCTCTGCAGAACTACGGCTACGAAAGTGAAGTCAGTCAGATGACCCGCAAGCTGTTTGAAAACGTAGAAGGTCTGCTTTCCGATGGCGCCATCCGCGAAAACTACAACCCGGAAACCGGTGAAGGCCTCCATACGAAAAACTTCTCCTGGTCCGCTTCCGCTTACTACCAGCTGTATCAGAACGTGGTAACCGGAAACACCACGACGTCTCAGGAAAAGTTCGAAATTCCGGAATACGACGGCAGAACCGATCTGCAGAAGCTGATTGAAGAAGCCGGTGCTTTAAACAGCAGCAATTACACCGAGAAGTCCTATCAGGCACTCTCCGATGCCCTCAAGGCAGCCAAGGATGCCGTTGCCAATAAGAAGACAACCGAAGAAGAGCTTCTGAACGCCAGGGATGCGCTCCAGGAAGCCATGAATTCTCTGCGTCAGAACATCTACCGCATTTATAACCCGAACAACGGGGAACACCTCTTTACCGCCGACAAGCGCGAATACGATGTACTCGGCTCCATCGGATGGAATAAAGAAGGCATCGCCTGGATTGCCCCAGTAGAGGGCACTGAAATGGTAAGACTTTACAACAGCAACTCCGGTGAACACCACTACACCGCCAACAAGAAGGAAATCGAAGCACTCGAAAAACTGGGCTGGAAAAATGAAGGCGCCAAGTTCATGTCCGCTAAAGCAGATGATGAACACAGCGTAGTCATCCACCGCCTTTACAACCCGAGCGCAGGCTTATCCGCGAAGACCCAGGCAGGGGCACACCATTACACCAGCACGGATAAAGAACGCGATTACCTGATTCAGGCCGGATGGAACTGGGAACACCTTGATCAGGATCTGTTCTACGGTCTGACCGAATAATCCCAATTTCCAAATCGGATGAAACTCTGTAACTCTGACCCGTTCAGCCAGAAAGCTGGACGGGCTTTTTCAATAGAAAACGCGTACGCAAAACTGGCAGCCTAGTCCGCAAAGCCAGCAGCCAGGGCTTAATTATACGGAAATTCTCTCCGCGATTTTCGAAGAATCGTTTTGCTGAACAGGACAGACTGCAACACGCTGAGTTTCATTTCAGCAATTGTGGTCTGTCCTGTTTGTTTCTATACACCGGATAAATAAGAAAGCTGCGGAATGAATTGTGAATACGTAAATCGAAAATTGCAACGAGTTTATAATTATTATGCTTGGATTTGGATATATGACTGAAAGGGGTAACATTTTTTGCCCGATCGTATTGGAAAGGCAAACGAAAATCGTTAGACTGGAGATGGACTCTGAGGGAAGCTGAACATCTATTTCTTCTGTTCTAGTCCAGAAAAGGGGGCCGTATCAAAGACGGGCCAATTTTCTGGGAGCGATAAGCGACAGATTTTCCCAAGGGAAATTCTGGAAACAGCAAAGCAAAAGGGCAGACCGGACATCGGGCGTCCGGCGTGAATGCGATTTTCGCATCCCCCTCCCTCAATGCGAATACAGAGAAAAAACAGGAACAGAAAGCAGGCAGGCCGATCGGGCAGATCGTTGTGCCGTCCTGGGGACTGTTCTTTCTATTGTTTATGGCCTTTTCCTATCGTTTATGGCCTTTTTGCATTTTCGGTTCGATCGAACCAACGGGCAAAAAGAAAATGCGAGATGAATATCATTTTTTCTGTACGAAAAGACGCAAGTCTAAGGCGATCCGCCGACAGAGCGTTTCCGCCATGAATAAGGGCAGGCGGAAGAACATCTGGACGCGGATAAGAAAGGATTGGAATGAAAAAGAATAAAAAATCCTGGAGCAGACTGTATACGACCTTTGCGGCGCTGAGCGTTACGGCCGGTACGGTGTGCGGTCCAGTCTCTGTTCTGGCAAATACAGCTGCAGAGAAGCAGGATCAGGAACCCGCTGAAGTTTCGGTCTATCCAAGACCCCAGTCTCTGGAATATGACGGAACGGAAGGCATGAAGCTGCAGGGAACGGTCGATATCGTTGTCCACGGCACAAAGAATGAAGTTACGCTTAACCGTCTGAAAACCATTCTTGACGATCTTGGCGTTTCCTATCAGGTGACGGACCAGGTTTCCCCGGACCATGCAACAATTCTTCTGAGCGATGACGCAGACCATTGCGACGAGTGCGACAGCACGCTCGAAGGCACCACAAAAGAACAGGGCTATGCTCTGGTATCCGATAATGATGCAAATTCCAAAGGCACGATCGTCATTACCGGTCACGACCAGGACGGTGTGTATAACGGTGTCCTGACCCTCGGTCAGCTCCTTGAGCAGACCACAGAAGACGGCCGCTTTGCGGAAGTCTCCATTTCGGACTATCCGGATATGCTGCTGCGCGGAGCCATTGAAGGCTTCTACGGTATCCCATGGACATTCGCAAACCGAAAGAAAATCATCCAGGATACCGCCAAGTTCAAGATGAACACGTATATCTACGCGCCAAAAGATGACCCGTATCACAAGGACAGATGGAGAGATCTGTATCCAGAAGATCAGGCGCAGCAGATTCATGAGCTCGTAGAAGAAGCTCAGAAAAACAACCTGCACTTTATCTGGTGCGTCCATCCAGGCAATGGATTCAACTACAGCGGTGACGAGGATTACAACAAGCTGATTGCCAAACTGGAACAGCTGTATTCCCTTGGCGTAAGACAGTTTGGTATTTCCTACGACGACCTGGGCGGAAACAATGAAGGTACCGAACAGGCGACGATCATCAACCGCGTCAATGCCTACATGAAGGAAAAACATCCAGACGTAAGAAACATGCTGACGGTAGCCAAGCGCTATACCGACGGCTGGGGCTCGAGCTGGCAGACCTACCTGAAACCGTTCCTGGATACGCTCGATGACGACGTTACCCTGATGTGGACCGGTCTGAATACCGGCGGTGTCTGCGGAGCCAATTCCTTCAACGGCCCAAAAAACAATGTCGGCTACGATAAGCCGTTAGCCTTCTGGTTCAACTATCCAGTAAACGATATGGGCTATGGACGCCTGCTCATGGGCGAACTCGATGCCTCCCTCGTGGATCCGAATGTCACAGGACTGGCCGGCTTTTATATGAACCCGATGAACCAGGCGCAGGCTTCCAAAGTTGCCCTGTATCAGGGCGCGGATTACTCCTGGAATACCCCGGGTTTCCAGTCGCATGAATCCTGGCTGCGCGCCATCAAGGAAGTGGCCGGCGAAGAACATGCCGCTGCATTTGCCCGTTTCGCAGACAACACCAGCGGACATACTTTTGAAGACATTAAAGTCGGCGAATCTAAGGAACTTCAGCCAAAATTAACGGCTCTTGACACAGCTATTGCTTCAGGCAAAGGAATCCGCGAAGCGGTTATGGATCTGAAAGCCGAATTTAAACAGATGGAAGACGATGCCGTCGAGCTGAAAGGCATGGACGACGAACTCCTTATGGGAGATATTTCTGTACATCTGGACGGCTACGAAAAGCTTGGACAGGCTGGACAGGCTGCCATGGATGGATTCCTGGCTGCTCTCGATCTGAACGCTGAAGGTATGACCACAGCCCAGACAACCGTTTCCAGTCTGCTTACGGAGGTCGACGCTTTAAAAGTGAATTCCATGGATCGCAACGGAAACATGACAAAGACAACCGCAGAAATCTGCGAAAAGTTCATTAAGCCGTTCCTGAGAAGCGTAAGCACCAAAATGCAGGCCGCATTCCGCTCTGCGCTCAATGTATCTGTAGAACCGCATCTGATTTCTTCGGATCCGGAAATTACCGGAACCATTTCTGATGATGCCGGTTCGCCATCGGCCACCTTCAGTGCGACCCTTGGCTACGGCGGCTATGCCGGATTCTCCTTTGGCGAACTGACCAAGATCAGCAGCTTCACTGCAGAACTTCCGGAAAATACCCGTCTGGAATATTCGCCAAACGGATGCGACTGGACAACCTTTACTGAAGACATGGATAACATGGACGTTACCTATGTCCGCATTGTGAACGAATCGACGACACCGCTCGTTCTCGAAAACTTCGTGATCAGTGCCGAAGGCATGTTCAAACCGATCGAACAGATGACAGCTTCCACCAACGTCTGCAACGGTTCGTACTATGAAAACTACAGACCAGCCAATGCGGTGGATGGCAATACGTCCACAAAATACTGGTCCGACGCTCCGGCTTCAAACGGCGACTATTTCCAGGTTGACTTAGGAACTGTAGTTCCAGTCGGAACCGCGTCCATCCTGTTTGGAGGCAACCCGAAAGGCGCCGCAAACGGAATTGACGGCTTCTCTTCTACACGCCTGCAGATTTCAGAAGACGGCGCTGTCTGGGAAACGGTCGGTGAAGATCTCCCGGTAGCCAGCTACGAATCCGTTACCAGCGGATCAAACACTCAGGCTAAGGCCAGCTTTGAAGTCGGCGGCAAAAAGGCTCGCTATGTCCGCTTCGTTGCGGCGCAGGCTCACGATTCCAACTGGATTCAGGTTTATGAAATCGACGTTCAGCAGAGCGGATCGACCGGCGGCAATACAGCTCTGAACATTGGTTCGACCAACACCGCCGGAAATATCGGATCGCTGTGCGACGTCAACCTCAATACCGCGTTTACCGTAGAAACCCCGGCAGAGGGCGACTATGTGATTTACAACCTCTCCGCAATCACCAGCGTGAAAACCCTGCAGATCCTGCAGAGCGGCGTGTCCAATGCCAAAGTCAGCGTGCAGACGTATGACGGAAACTGGAAAGAAGCTGGAACGCTCGATGCAGAAAACAAGAGCTTCGATATCAACGAACGAATCAAAGCCGTACGTCTCGACCTCAGTGCCGGCGAAGCTGCTGCCATTCAGGAAGTTGTTGTACGTCCGACCGACGAACTGATCAAAAATACGATCATGCCGCCAGTCGTACCGGAACTCTTCGATACCACCCTGCTGAAAACCGCACTCGCTAAAGCCGATACACTTACAGAAGACGACTTTGCCAAAGGCTGGGATGCCTTAGTCAAAGCAGTCGATGCCGGCGAAGACGTTCTTGCTCAGCACGACAGCCAGGAAGAAATCGACGAAGCCGCAAAAGCGCTCAACCAGGCGCTTCTCAATCTGCGCCTGCATCTCGGCGAGCTTCCAAAATAATCGGAGCTGCTCCTGATCCTGTAGAGTGCTGAAGAGCACGTAAGGACACAGGAAAATCCCGAAAAAGAAACACAAAACCAATTTCGGTTTGTACAGACCGTGCAGGCAATCCGGACAGATGAATCAAAGAATTGAATCTTCAGGACGTACTGCACAGAAATCAGGCCCTGTGCAGATTCAGAGTGATTTTGCAAATGCATAAGGACCGGCAATCCGCTCATCCATGAGCAGATGCCGGTCCTTTTCTTTGTGGAAACTTTCGGAACCACGGACAGCGGGAGAAAAAACGACAGGCCAAAAGGCTATGGAGGCAGAAGAAAAATCCAGCCTGAGACAGCCTGAATCAGAAAAAGTTTTCCTTCCTCTTTCTTCTTTGTCCTTTTTCATCTGCCTTTTTCTTCTGCCTTCGGCCTGAACGGCTCAAAGATTCCGTAAGCCTCCTGATCCGCAGCCTCAATTTTCAGTCCGCTGTCTCCATTGACAGGCTATTCGCAGACTGTACCAGATGCTCGTCCGGATTCTCTTTCCTGTTTATCTTGTCTGCACCCGCTTCACTCCTCAAAAATTCCAGCTTCTCAACATCCGATTCCAGCCGTTTTCAAAGCCCGAAAACGGAGCGAAAAACTGCGCGGAAAAAAGCATGAAAAAAAGTGGGATCAAACGCACCTTATTGCTTGCACGATAGCGGGAGCTGCGGTATAAATAGAAGGCTGTTTTTCTTCTCCAGCAAAAAAACGCGAGAGAGAAAAACAGATCGTTCAGCTAATGTGAAAATATTTTAAAAATTCACAAATAATGCTTGCATCGCTTCGATGCCCGTGTTATTATAGTTGAGCGCTGAGGGGAATTGCTTCTCTCAGTCGTCAAATCACCTTTAGATATCGAAGAAAACAGCTTAAGTGAAAATCATGAAGAAATTCACAAATAGCTGTTGACAGAGATTTCTGCAGATGATATGATAAGCAAGCCTTGTGAGAGACATCGAGTTTCTCACAAACAGATGGCTCTTTGAAAACTTTACAGACAGATCAAGAAATTCGAAATA
>NZ_CAPAEZ010000078.1:0-11117 GCF_948576815.1 uncultured Allobaculum sp. | reverse complement strand
CTAGAAAGGCAAGGCACTGCTCACTTGTGAAGCTTAAGTGAACAGCATTGCTTTTATAAAAGAGAAAAACTGCCTGGCCTGCGCAGACAAAACGAGAAAAATCGACATCTGAAAAAGACGATTGGGCCTGTGAAAGTGCGGGAGCCGGGCAAAGAATGAAAAGGGAAGAAGTCTGGATAGAGTTGAAAAAAATCGGACAGTATGGCATTATGAAGACTCTGCCGGACTATAGTTCTTAAGCATATAAAACAATACAATGCGGTGAATAAATTCATAGAATCACGATTTCTTCTGTGGAAGTCTGATGTGATTGTTCTGTTATGACAGGGCTGTCGGAACAGCCGGCTGGTCTGCGCTTTTCCAATAAGACCATGCAAAACGCATCGCAAAGCCTGGCGGAAATTTCTAATCTTAAGGAAGGAGAAACCATGAAACCTGAATCAGAATATCTTCTGATTATTGACGGGTCTTCACTTCTTGCAACCAGCTATTTTTCTTCTTTGCCCAAAGCCATCCGCAAGGAAAAAGACGAGGAAAAAAAAGAGGAACTTTACTCGAAACTGTTAAAAAGAGACGCTGACGGCCGCTACTGCGACGCGATTGAAGCGTTTTTTCATACGATTTTTACGATTCTGACGTACCAGAGGCCAACGCATCTGGCGGTCTGCTGGGACGTAAACCGTCACACTTTCCGCAAATCCATGTGGCCCTCCTATAAATCCAATCGATCCAGTACGCCGACCCCTCTGGCCGAGCAGTATCAGACCGCCTACACCCTGTGTCAGGAACTTGGAATTGCCCAGTTTCAGCACCCGGATTATGAAGCGGATGATTTTGCGGGCAGTCTGGCTGTGCAGATGGAAAAGCAGCTGCCGGTCCGCCTGCTGACGCGGGACAAGGACTACTTCCAGCTGATCAGTCCCCGCACCAAAATCTGGTACGGCATGTCCGACCGCGACAAAGTGCATGCCTGGCGCACCAAATACAATATGCCGGCCGGACTGCCCAGCCGGGTGGTCGAAGTGGACGACCAGGTTCTTGAAGGCGAGTTTGGCTACAGCGCCAGCTGCGTCTGCATGATGAAAGCGCTGATGGGCGACCGCTCCGATAATATTCCCGGCGTTCGCGGCATCGGGGAAACCCGCGCCGTCGCGCTCGCCCGTCATTATTCGAGTGTCGAAGACCTGTATCGGGCCATCGATCGCGCACAGGATCCCCGCGCACGCAAAACACTGTTTGCGACGTGGCGAAGCTGGGGCATTCGAAAGAATCCCTACTCATGTCTGACCCGCAAAGGCGGCGAGAATGCTCATTCCGCAAGGGAAATGGCCGAGCTCTGCTACGTGCTGGGAAAAATGAAAACCGATCTCGTGCTCCCCATGCCCGGCGGCTATCCCGGCATGCGGCTGAAAAAGGAACACCTGCAGTTTTCGCTGAACGCACGCGATGCCCAGTCGATTTTGGAACAATATAATATTGAACTGAACATTCGCCTGCGCCCGTCCGCCCTCAAGCGTATGGAGGCGGCTTCTGCGTCGGCTCGATCGGCAAAAGGTTCGTGGGATTCCAGCCGCAAAAACGGCCGCTCGGGATCATCCAGTTCGCGTCCGAACCCCGTAAAGACAGCGGAAGGAAAGCGTTCGAATTCGAAAAAGCCGAATGTGCACGATCCGCGTACGAAAAAAACGTCCGCCTGGAACGGCAAGCCGGCTGGTAAGAAAAATGAGCGCAAAGCGGCCGAAACGGCCCGGATGGAATCGAGAAAAAACGATGGACGCCGCAAACCTTCGTATAAAAATTCGTCTGCCTCTTCACCAAAGGGAAACTGGACGAAGAAAAACGGCTCCGGGCGCGTCCAGAACACGAAAAACGCAAACGCGTATTCTCCAAAACAGACGAAGTCGTCTTCAAAGTCTGGTGCGGCTATGAACGAGACGAAAGCGATGAAAACGTCCAAAAACGCGCGCTCGTATCCAAACGGCCCCAGACGCTCTTACAGTGAGGGCCGCGTGCAGGAACCCGGACGTTCGGCGGGTTCAAAACGAAGAAAAAAGGACGCGTATCCGTCCGCAAACGCGTCCTCCAAAATGACCGGAGCTTTGCCGGTTATGCAAGAAAGACCTCAGCTGTCTGATCAGTAATCCAGCTGTTCAGACTGTACATATCAAATTCGAACGGACAGAGCCGGAGGAAAAACCTCCGGCTTTTTCCATGCATCTTTTCATGGACAGAACCTGGTGCAGACTGCCTCTTTGTTTCTCAGAAAATCCAGGAGGCGACAGAGGCTGAAAGCTGTCTCCGGCAGGAGCGCTTCCGCAGCAGAAAAGACAGAGCGGAATAGCGATAAAAAGAAATCGACTGTCCGGCGAAGGCGCCAAAACCATGGGCGCTTCCCGTTGTTTGAGGCGGATCGTGCTATATTGTTGATGTCCTGCACGTTGGCAAAAAAGCAGAACTGCCAGAAATTTGCTTTTTTCAAAAGAAGAAATTTTCAGGGATGCCCGCCTCCATTTGAGAAACCGTCTGGATTCGGGTGTATCCTGCGGTATCGTTCTGCAGCGTTCGTATTCCCTTTGAAATGATTTGAAGGGCATGCGTTTTCTGTCGCTTTGCAGGGTTTTGTTTTCCCGTCGAGCCTGGACTCGATGGTCACAAGGATATCTGGTATGACATTTCTAAGGAAAAAAAGGTTAGGCTTTACGATGCACAAGTGGTTTAACCGGACGCCCCAGGCCAGACTTCTGGCCGGCGGCTTTGGTCTGGTCATTCTGATCGGCGCCATCCTTCTCATGCTTCCCATTTCACTGATGCCGGGAAAGCAGCTGAATTTTCTGGATGCGCTGTTTGAAGCCACGAGTGCCGTATGCGTAACGGGTCTGACGGTAGTCGTCCCCGGACAGACCTTCAATTTGTTTGGACGATTCGTTCTGGCGATTCTGATCCAGATCGGCGGTATGGGCGTTGTCCTGCTGGGCATTTTGCTCATACGCGTCGCTGGCGGCAAAATGGGTCTGAAAACGCGGTCCCTGTTTGTCGCCGCCCAAAATCTGACCGACTATTTCGATTTGCAGAAGCTGGCGACGATCATTTTGCGCATCACCTTTACGTTCGAAGCCATCGGCGCGATCTGCCTGTGGTTTCCGCTCATGCGCTACTTTAATCCGCTTCAGGCATTTGGCCATGCCTGCTTTCTTTCCGTTTCCGCGTTTAACAACGCCGGCTTTGACGTGTTTGCAGGCGGGGATTCGCTGATTCCCTTTGCGGGAGACGCCGCTTTCTGCATGACGATTTCCATTCTGGTTATTATCGGAAGCTTCGGCTTTCTGGCGCTGATCGATTTGTGGAAGAAAAAATTCTGCTGGCGCAAGCTGTCGCTGACGACGAAGATCGCCGCGTTCATGACGGTCTTCCTGCTCAGTGCCGGAACGATTCTGCTGAAGTTCACGACCGGACAGACGTGGCTCGAAGCCTGGTTTCAGTCGGTCATTGCCCGAACCGCCGGCTTCGCGTCCTATCCGCTTTCCGCGTTTTCCAACGGCGCGCTGCTGGTATTCATCGTTCTGATGTTTATCGGCGCCTCGCCAAACTCGACGGGCGGCGGTATTAAAACGACAACCGCCTTTGTGATCGGCCTGAAAGCCATCTCCTCGAGTACGGCCCATGATGAGGACAGCTGCTTTTTCCGCAAAGTCCCCAATCTGGTATTCACGCAGGCATTCACCGTTCTCTTTTACGGACTGATGGTCGTCTTTATCGCGACCTTTCTGATCTGTGTAGCCGAAAGCCATCTCGCGCTTTCTGACGTGCTGACGGAAGTCGTCAGCGCCTTTGCGACCGTCGGAAGCAGTACCGGTATTACCGCGTCGCTGCAGCCGGTATCGCGTGTGATTCTGATTGTCGTCATGTTTACCGGCCGACTTGGTCCGGTGACCATTGCCAACCTGCTCGTGACCAGCCGCGCCCATTCCGCTTCGTTCACCGAAGAAAATGTGCTGATCGGCTGATCCATAAGATAAAGAAAAACTGCCCGCCCAGAATGGACGGGCAGCCGGTATAGAAATGAAGCCCGTGACGGAATCGGTAAAAATGCGTTCCGCGAGGCTGGAAAAGTGTTTTTGGGGAAGGAAGATACTTCATGTTCTTTAAGCAAAACAAACAGGAAAAATCGATCGAGATGCCCTCGCAGGGCACATTCGTCATAATCGGGCTGGGCCGTTTTGGTTCCGCCGTTGCGCAGACGCTCGTTGCCAACGGGCAGGAAGTCATCATTGTCGATAAAGATCCGGATCGCGTACGGGAACTGCGCTATCTGACGGATTACGCCTATGTCATCAATCATCTCGATCAGAAATCGCTCGAAGAAATCGGTGTGGCCGACTGCAGCGCCGCGATCATCGCGATCGGTTCGCAGATGGATGCCAACATTCTGGCGACGCTCTACTGCCTGAATCTGAAAGTGCCTACGGTCATCGCCAAAGCCAACTCCAAGGACCAGGGATCGATTCTCGAAAAGATCGGCGCGAAAGCCGTCTACCCGGAATGGGAGATGGGGGAGCGGCTGGCCAACCAGCTGTCCAACAAGCGCGTCATCGATTACTTCTCTGTATCGGGAAATATCGATATCGCCCAGATCGAAGTGCCGCACAATTTCATCGGCAAGCCGCTGAAAGATCTCGCACTTCGACAGAAATACGGCATCTCGATTATCGCCATTCAGAAAGGCGATGAAACGATCGAGGAAATTGATCCGAACTACGTATTCGAAGACAATGAAACGATCATCGTCATCGGATCCAACGAAAATATCCGCGTTTTCGAACAATCCAACGCAGACTGATTCAATGGACGGCAGAAGGCTGGTGCAGACAGAACAGAAGAATTTGTTCTGTACCGGATTTCTGCCATCTTTGTTTGATAGAATAATACGAAGTTAATCCAAAGAAAGGAGCGATCTCTGTGGAAAAACAGCTTGTCCTCGTTACCGGCATGTCCGGTGCGGGTAAAACCTCTGCCATGAATGCGCTCGCCGATCTTGGCTACAACTGCATTGACAACTTCCCGAAGGAGCTTTTGAACTCCCTGGAAAAACTGATGGAAAGCGATGATCCGGCTTACGACCGTCTGGCTCTGACGGCGTCGAGTCAGGACTACGTCGATTTCATGAACTTCTTTGACGCCCTCAGCCGTCCGCTGCAGGTGATCTTTGTGGATGCCAGCGATGAAGAACTGCTGCTGCGCTACCGCTTTACGCGCCGCATGCATCCGCTGCTTCTGAAAAATCAGGCG
Organism: uncultured Allobaculum sp.; assembly: GCF_948576815.1. Classification (NCBI taxonomy): domain Bacteria; kingdom Bacillati; phylum Bacillota; class Erysipelotrichia; order Erysipelotrichales; family Erysipelotrichaceae; genus Allobaculum; species uncultured Allobaculum sp. Next base: position 5,831 of record NZ_CAPAEZ010000078.1, on the reverse strand, counting down.
TCCACGTTCGAAGAAGCGATTGAGCTCGAACGCGATTCCTTTAAAAATCTTGAAGAAAACATGAAGGATACCCTTCACCTCGATACCACGCGGCTGACCCCGCAGGCGCTGGTCAACGCGCTCAAACCGTATTTCAAAAACCCGACCGAACCGGAATTTGCGATTACGTTCCAGTCGTTTGGGTTCAAGCACGGCGTGCCGATGGATGCCGATGAAATTATCGACGTCCGCTTTCTGCCCAACCCGTTTTATGAACCGGCCCTCAAGGATCTGACGGGCAATGACGAAAAAGTGTACAAGTACGTCATGGAACGCGAAGAAACCCGGGAATTCAGCCGGCGTCTGAAAGACTATCTCGACTTCGTGTTTGAAGCCTACCGTTCGCAGAACAAGAACCACATCATCGTGGCGATCGGCTGTACGGGCGGTCAGCACCGTTCGGTCAGCGTCTGCAACTGGCTCAATGAACAGTACAGGAAGGAGTACAAGACGTACTGCTTCCATCGCGATGCCGTCAAGGAGGATGAAGCATGAAAAATGTGGTAGTCATTGGCGGTGGTACTGGTCTTTCCGCGATGATGAGCGGTCTCAAGCATCTCGAAGATGTCTCGCTCACGGCCGTCATCACCGTAGCGGATGACGGCGGATCCACCGGGAGGCTGCGCGATATTTACCATACTCCAGCCATGGGCGATATCCGCCATGTTCTCTGCGCCATGGCGGAAGTCGAAGATGACCACCTGTTCGCGGATTTGATGAACTTCCGTTTCAGCGGATCGAGCGACATCGGCGGTCATCAGCTGGGCAATCTGATCTTTCTGGCGCTTATGGACATTACCGGCTCCTTCATGGGCGCCGTACAGGCCATTTCCAAAGTCCTGAAAGTACGAGGCAACATTTTGCCCTCTACCCTCGACAACGCGATTCTTTACGCTCTGATGGCGGACGGAACGCTCGTTCGCGGGGAAAAGAACATTCCAAATACGAACAACTCGATTTCGCGCGTGTACTACGTCGACGAAATTCATGCCTACGATAAAGCGATCACGGCCATCGAACAGGCGGATCTGATCATTTACGGAATCGGCTCTCTTTACACTTCAATTTTGCCCAACCTGATCATTCAGGATGTCGGCAAGGCAATCGCAGACAGCCCGGTTCCCAAAGTGTATTTCTGCAACGCGATGACGCAGCCCGGCGAAACCGACGGCTTTTCCGCGGAAGATCACGTTCGCGCCATTGAAAAGCACACGTTTAAAAATTCCGTCGATCTGCTCGTGATCAATTCGCAGCCCATTCCGCAGGAAACGCTGGACCGCTACGCCAAGCAGGCAAGCTATCCCGTCACCTTGAAGGAAAGCGACCATACGTACGCCATCCTGGAAGAAAAGCTGTCCATCGTGGATGAAAACGGACGGATCCGTCATGACAGCGACGCTATCGCCCGCAGCGTACAGACCATTCTGAACACGCTTGACGAAGGGAAAGAAAATGTCGTTTTCAAGTGATGTCAAAGCCGAGATCAGCAAGCTTTCCTTTTCCGGCGCACAGGCAAGGGCGATGCTTTGCGCGCTGTTTCTTTCGAGAGCTTCGCTGAACTGGAATTCGCAGGGAACCTGGCTTTCCTTTCAGACGGAAAATGCCTCCATTGCCAAGCTGGTGTTCCAGCTTCTGAAAAACGAGTATCAGGTCGATATCCAGCTTTCCACGCTGAAAAAGATGAATCTGAAAAAGAACAACGTCTACCGGCTGATGGTGTATGAACAGGCTTCGGACATCCTCGAAGATCTGGGCATTTTGCGCGAAAGCGGCCTGTACAGCGTGCCGCCGTATACGATGGTGCGTTCCGAGAAAAACGCGCGGGCTTTTATTCAGGGTCTGTTTCTGGCCTCCGGCAGCATCAACTCGCCAAAGACGGCCAATTACCATCTGGAAATGAATCTGCCTTCGCAGGAGCTGGCGCAGATGACGATCAAGCTGATGAACCGCTTTTACATTCCGGCCAAACTGCTGACGCCGAAAAAGGGCTTTGTCGTCTATACGAAAGCCGGAGACAAGATCGCGGATTTTCTGCGTCTTCTGGGCGCCAGCCAGTCGCTGTTCGAATTTGAAGGCCAGCGCATTCAGCGCGACTTTTACAATCAGCTGACCCGTCTGGACAACTGCGAAGTAGCCAACGAGATGAAAACGCAGAAAGCCGCCAGCGAACAGCTCGTCTGGATTGCGACGATCGAAGAGCGCGGCATCAAGGTGCCGATGAAAATTTCCAACGTCATGGAAGCGCGCAAGCAAAATCCGGAAGCGTCCACGCTGGAGCTTTGCGACGCGGTTTTTGATCTCTTTGGAGAAAAGATTTCCAAATCGGGTATGAAGCACCGTCTCGCGAAAATCCGCGAACTGGCTTGTCCGCAAAAGGAAGAAGCAGGCGTATGATCCGCAAATTCTTTTTCTCCTTGAACCGGCGCGTACAGACACTGATGCGTTCAAACGCCTCGTACAGAAACCAGTCGCTTTTCAAAAGGCAGCGCAAGTCCAGAGGACTCCTTGCCGCTGGCCTGTGTATAATGCTGACGGGCTGTTCGCAAAACCTTACCCTGACCAACCAGACGTTTGTGCTGGAGCTGGGCGTCGACGTCTACGCCAATCCCTCACTTTATCTCGAAAATCCGGAAAAAGTCGATCTGGACCGTCTGAGCGTAGAAGCGGATGCGCCGGGCATTACCATTACGGACAACCGCTTTGTAACCGTCGGCCTGGACTATCTGACGGTCGGCGAGTATAACTTTCTGATCCGTGACGGACAGGAAACCATACCGTTCGTGATCAAGATCAAGGACACAAAGGCCCCCTCTCTGGCGAGATCACCGTCCAGCCTCGACTTAAAATACGGACAGGACGTGAACTGGGATGACGTGTTTGGCGCCAGCGATCTTTCGGGCGTTTATTACGAGGCTCCTTCGGATCTGACGTGGAATACCGAAGAGCGGGATGTGGATATTCGCATTCGCGACCGCTTTGGCAACAGCATTACCAGAACCCTGCATATTACCGTCTCCTGATCTGAGGCACGGCTTTGAATTTTTCAGTTTGCTGTGGAACCTTACGCCTGGATCTTGTAAACTCGCGAGTATGCAGGGAAATTTCAGGCAGATATTTTTGAAAATGTGAAAGTCTTTAGATGATTTATGGCACGACGAAAAGCCCTCCTTGCGAAGGGAAATTTTTCTTAGCCGTCATCATTTGTATTCTGCGTTATACCAACAATGACTTGGTTGTTGTTTCTGCCAGTTGAAGGGGAATTCCAATCTGTTTAAGCAGGATCTGCACCTTTTCAATAAGAACTGGATCTGATTCTTTTGTCAGTTCAACCCGTTCTACGGCCGTTTTCTGAATTTCGTGGACGTTCTCCAATTCCACGAAATTCTCGGCTTCGGTGCAGCTGTTTTCTTCAACCGTCTCGTTCTCAGCCGGGACCGCTGTATTCGATACGTCAGATTCATCACCGGGCCGGAAAAATTCTCCGGTTCAACGCATGTGATAGGCTGCTGTCATCATTTTTCTCGCAATAGCCACCAGAGCTCTCTTCTTGCCGCGTCTGCCAGAAATGGCTTTATACTTATTGCCAAAATATGGATTTTTAACGGCGTTGAGAGCGCACTGAATCAGTACAGGCTTCAGGTATCTCCCACCCTTTCCTATCTTCACTGATTTGTGCTTTCCGTTACTCTGATTACTTGCGGGACAAAGGCCGCACCAGCTTATAAAGTGCTTCACGTTTACGAAGCAATCCATTTTCGGACCGATTTCGCCGAGAATCTGTTTCGCCGAGAGATGGGAAATCCCAGGAATTGGTGAATTGAAATAGTAAACGCACCCATTGAACTGATAAAAACGAGCGTTCCATTTACTGTTTCAAAAATCTACTTTTCCTCTCAATTTCCTTTATCTAAGCCAGGAAACTGAGGGGATTTTTCTTTTACCAGGGCCGCGTTTCGCCTTTTCTGTGCTTCCATGCTAAAATTTTTGAGTTGGAAGGACTAAATGCAACCACGACAAAAAGAGCAGTTGATTAGTGTATTTTTTTGCTCCGATACTAAATGCAACTGCCAAATATGTGAATTAAGGTGTGTTCGTTCTCCTTCTTAACTCTCGTTATTGTTTAGCGAGTTAACAGATCTGGCTTCAAGTGGACAGAAGCCGGATCTATTTTTTTGATTCCTAGTTTTTCCACAATTTCAGAAGATTTTTCCAGAAAGCAGAAATAATCGTACGGCGTATGACCGTGCAGACTTTTTAATCCATATGAGTTGATATGCGAGACAGCGATGTTCAGCTGCTCCTGACTGGTCAGTCCCAGCTTGACTAAATCAAAAATATGGCCGCCTCGGTTCTTCGGGAAAATTCTCCTTAAAAGAAGATGTTTGTTCTCAACGGAGGCTTTCTGGATAGACTGCATCGGATCGCAGTAAAACACTTTCACACCGAGTGCTTCGATTTCTTCGACTGCAGTAAATTCTGAACCGAGATCGGTCAGAATCACCGCGAACAGTCGTCGGAAAGTCTGGGCTCCAAGCTGATCGTGGAGAGTTTTAAGTCCTTCAGACATCGCCTGAGCGGTCTTTTCTGTGTGGTAAACAGCGAGAAACAGATGGTGCGGATCGCGAAATAGAAAAGTCTGCATGAATGGCCCGTTGGTTACGTCGTTATAGACCGTATCCATTTCAACTACCGATACACCTGGGTGTGAAGCGAGGTGTTTCTGAAAATCCTCATAAGTTCGGCCTCGAACCACAGAATTGTCTTTCCGCTTTTTCGTTTTGATAGAGGGCTTGAATCGGATTTCTCGCTTTACCTTAAGGGGGAGATCGATATTTAAGACTCCCTGATCGGCTAATTCCCGGTGTTCGATCCAGGTATAGACAGTACGCTCCGTTACTGGGATCTCTGGGCAGCGCTGACAGATAGAGGAAAGAGACTGCCCGTTTTTAACTCCTTCACTGATGATGCGTTTCACATATTTGGAATTCTTCACCGGTAAGGTTGATCCCAGTGCGTGATTCTCTAAGAGTTTCTTCGTACTCCTCCTGCGCCTGTTTCGCTTTGTAGAGGCGCTTTTCGAGTTTGCATCGCCGAGGCCGATGGGCTTTAGGACATCCGTTGCACAATCCTTTTTTGTCTCTGAATTCGCAAGGAATCGGCTTTCGCTTTTTACATGGAGATTTACAAATCCCGTTGTCAGGGCTGCATTCATGAATACAGACGCAATCCCAGATGACAGCTTTACCGTTGGAATCAGATTCCTTAAGACACGGCTGAAAGGAAATATGCGTTTTGACTTCGCGGCTGACGGTGCTTTTAGACTTGTCGATCTGTCGGGCGATTTCAGGCATAGAAAGCCCCTGGTCCAGACTGTCTTGAATCAGTTTTCGAGTGACAGCGTTGAGATGTTTTTGATTAGGCATAAGGCCCTCCTGTCTGTTTTGGAAGGAGAACATAGAAGACTGGCCGAATCGGTCAGTACATTTTTCGCTAAACAAGAACGACCTTAGGTTATCTGGACTGAAGGACTAAACGCAACGATTGTGGTTGAAGGACTAAATGCAACGAGAAAGAGTTCAATGGGTGCGTTTACTATTTCAATTCACCGGTTCAAGAGTTTCTTGCATCATAGATTCGTAGTCTTGAATCTGCTTAGCCGTATGGTCAATTCGGACATGTCAAAAATTTTGTGTAAATTCGTTTTTGGTGGTAAAAACATTTGGCCGTTTCGAAGGCCCAAAACACCTCGCTGGACGAGGAGCGAGTGAAAATTTCTGGAGCGGCCCTTTATA
>NZ_CAPAEZ010000077.1:0-11204 GCF_948576815.1 uncultured Allobaculum sp. | reverse complement strand
CGTATCTAATATTCAGTCTCGCGTATACCCGTCGATTGTTTGACACTTACATTCAAAATGCGGATGCGGTTTATTATTTTCGTTGCATTTTAATCCTCTTCCGTAAAAAAGCGTCCCTCATTTTCTGAATGAAGGACGCTTTTCAAAAGGCAAAATGTACAGACTGTTCCCTCCTGAACGTTCATGCAGGTACGGTTCTATTGAACGGCGCACCCGTTTGAAGCGTTGGGATTTTTTTCTGGAATTGAAAGCAGACGGGCTGAATCCATTCGATCCCGGTTACTGTTCGCCCGCTTCTTCTTCGCTTGCATACGGAATGGGCGGGAGCGTATTGAACGGTGTCTTGCTTGTACCGAGCATCGAATCCTGCTGAATCGGATAGTTGGCGAGGTACAGGCGCATACCGATTCCATACTCATTGTCTTCCAGTTCACGGTTGCGCATATACCGTATGGCGCGTTCGATCTCGCCCATCGCGACATAGTACTGGACTTCTGTCCAGACAGCCATGCCTTCATGCAGAAGCAGGTTCGTCTCCTGGTTGTCATACCCTGGTCCTACGTTCTCGGAGTTCCAGTGCTCAAACTGCCAGGCATGGGTCATTTCATGCACAATCGTCGATTTCACATTCCAGAGCGGAGAACCATTTTCCACATAGATCACTGTCTTTCCCTTTCGCGGCGAAGCGTAGCCTACACAGCGGGGATCCATTTCCGGCGTCGGCTTGAAGTCGGTCAGGTGCTTGTTCACCTTGCGGGCGTTCACCATATGGAATTCCAGTTTTGTTCGGAAGGTAATGTTAAAGATTCTCTCCAGTTCCGCATGCGTTTCATTGACTACACGCTTGAACTGAATCTTATTGCGTACAGCAGTGGCCGAGCATTCCGGGCAGCGCTCGCGGCCGTCTTTGAGCGTATCGTAATGACCTGGAGTAAGCTGCTGACCGCAGAAATCACAGTAATGGATACCCGGCATGCGCGGATCATACGTCGATCCGGAATCAAAATGCGCTTTGGCGGTACGGGCATCGTGAAGACTGCTTTCTTCGAAATGCATGCCTCGCAGGTATTCGAGCGTCGCGTCGAGCGCAAGCCAGTCTGGTACTTCCTGGGCGCCGTACTGAAGATACGGAAGAATAACAAACGGGGACTGGATTTCATCCTCTTCTTCCAGCTCTTCATCTTCCGCGAAGATCGCTGCTGGATTGGAAGGTCCTTTTACCGGTTCGGATATGGGCTGTCTGCCAGGTTCGGGTTTCGAACCGCCGCCCGTTTCCTGCGAGCCGTTTTCTTCGGGTGCGTTTTCCTCAGAATCCTCGTCCTTGCGGCCGCGTCCAAACCAGCCTCTGCGTTTTTTCTTCCGGCGGCCTTTTCCTTCTTTCGGATCCGGAGCCTTGGCCGGTTCGGGTTCTGGTTCCGGTGTAGGCGCCGGGTTCGGTTCGGGTTCTGGAGCAGCAGGCGGTTCGTGTGTTTCTACAGAAGACGTACCCGAAGACGGGTTTGCCGCTCCTTCTGGGTTTGCCTCAGTCTGCGGTGTCGGTTCGGCTTCACCAGAAACGTTTTCAGAAGCGGATGCTTTCTGCTCTTTTGAAGCAGCAGGCTGATCCGCTTGGGAACCCTTCTCGGTCTGAACGTCAGCCGGATCGGCTGCCGGTGATGGATTCTCAGCTGGAGCAGGTGTTTGTTCGGATGAATTTGAAGAGTCTGCGCTCTCAGAAGAATTCGCTTCGTCTTTTTTCCGTCGGCCAAATCCAAAGAGCGGCATCACGGAATAGAGCGTCGGACTGGAATCCGAAGGCCGGCTGGCCATGGATCGCAGCGATTTTTGCGAAGGCAGATAATTCTGCACCTGCGTTTCGTTCGAACCGTCTTCATCACTGACGTCGTGTGCAGCGTCTTCGCCTTCTCTGTGCGTGGTCGATGGACCTTTGGAATTCCATACGAGATAGTCAGCAATGATTTCCATAATTCTCTGCAGATTTCTTTCTACTGTCACAAGCAGACCGAGATCGATATGAGAATCTTCCACAATATAAATCGCGTTCTTCTCCATATCTTCCTCTTCAAAAGCGACATAGGCAGAAGCCGCCCGGTTTCGATCGCGGTAAAGCGGATCGTTTAAGACGGCTTCCGGAATCTGTCCAGGAAGCGCAATCAGATATCCGGTCTCGTTTGGAAACAGAGTTCGGAAAACTTCGTTAAGCAGAACGGCAACGGTGTAGACCACTTCCGGTTTCACGTTTTCCAGCGTGATCTGCAAAAATTCCTTCTGATACAGGCGGCGAACATGGGCCGGTTTGAGCCGAACGTGCGAGGCGTGTTCAAAATCGTTGGGCGAAGGCAGATCCAGATAGCCATCGGTCCGGACTTCAATATTCGCAAAGCCATGACGGATGACCATATCCCGGAAATGATTTTCTCCTGGCTGCATCTCGACACCGGAAATCTTATAGTCGCGCAGCTGACGGTAATACACGCGCCGCATGAAGTGATCTCCGGAACGGCGAACGATAATTTCGCTGTCATTGGAAATCGAAACGACCTGATAGTAACGGCCGTCCCACGAAAAGAACTGTCCAGGCAGCAGGACCTGATAAATCTGGCCGAGCAGCCGGTTGCCCATCGGATATTCCTTCGTTTTTTCGTTTTCAATGACGAAGTAAACCGAACGCAGGGCGGAGTCGTATACCGAATGGAGCTGGTCGAGGTTAATGCTGTACTGGAAGCGGGTGGCCTGAATGTCCGCCCGATAGGCATTGACCTGCGTCGTGTGAATCTTGAATTTTTCCTGTCCGGTATGCTTATGGATCAGATGCTGAAGGACGTCATATGTTTTTCTGGAATGAATGCCATGGATGGCCAGCTGATTGCTGATATAGCTTTCGTCTACCGGTTCCATGCTCATCAGCATGAGCAGCCGGATAATGAAGTTGCGCTCCGTTCGGGCGTAATCCGGAACAATCGTCGGGATCGCTTTGGAGTCAACTGTCATCATTTCGGCATTGGCCGTCATGTAATCGCGAAGCATGTAGTTTTCCGAAAGAATATTGACGAAGCCTTTCTTTTCCAGACGCGAGCTGAACAGGCGGGCGATGTCAAATGCGTTTCGAAACTCATCTTCCACGATCAGATAGCCTTTTTCCATTTCCGGCACCTGCCAGAGATGGCTTTCATAATGCATGCGCTCTTCCAGCTGGTTCTGTTCCAGACGGGTGTGCGTATATTCACAGAAACTTGGGTAATACTGCGAAACGTTCCAGCGAATATCGGCAATCGGCGATTTAGAAGAACTGAACCAGTAAATCTCATCTGCCCCATTCGCCAGACCTTCAAGGGCGATTTCCGTACCGACGCCAAGATAGCGGGAAATTCCAGGAACAATGCGGTTCTGCATGCCAGGGCCGTCCACATGCCAGATCGCCCGGCAAGTGCCGGCTTCGCTGGCAGGCGGAGCAAGGACTTCAACAAGCGGCTGATGGACGAGATGGCTCAGGGCGTCGACCAGACCGTCCACACTGCGGTCGAGCGCGCAGTAAGTGAGCGGATCGCCCGAAGATTCACAGATTTCCAAAATGTTTCGCAGACCGATCTGACCTGTTCCTAAAAGATTGGAAGGTTCCAGAAGCAGAACGAACTGTACCTCTTTGAGGAAGCCGATATTGTTGTGAATGAACGTGTGGTTATAAATGTTGTGGAACGTAATGATGCCGACGCTGATGTCGTCGCTTCTTCCCTTCTCACTGAGCTCCTCCGTCATCCACAGCTTTTTCAGGTTGGTCGTTTCCAGAAATCCGTCGGTAATCCATTCCTTGATATCCTGTGCGTCCGTACTTCGGCCGCAGATCACGAGAACCTTTTTATTTTTAAGGAGCGTGGCAATCATCGGAAGCATGAGGTAATACGTGAAGTCTCTATAAAAGGGATTCATTACGACCAGACTTTCACGGTTAAGCAGCTGTCTTGCCGCCTTCTGATAGTCCGGCTGCAGAGGAATTCCGATATCCAGCAGGGAGTTGAAATACGCAGAAGCCAGTTCATCGATTTCTGTGTTTTCGAGAGCATCTTCCTGATAGAGTCCGGTGACTTTTGCCACCGTTTTTCTTTTCTGATGATCATGGAAGCAAAGCCGGTCTCGGAACATTTTTTTAAGAGACGCACGGATCGTATCGCATTCCGCGCTGTTTTCTTCTTCGGCCAGAATTTTTCCTTCGTTTTTCTCAGGCTGCCAGCCGTTTAAAAAGGCGAAGCATTCTCCAAGAATCAGGATTCCGGCAACCGGCGTCATCATTGCGGGAATGTTCGATCCCCCAATGCCGGAATACACATACTGGGTAATGAGATAAATGAAATAGCAGAAGAAGACTGCCGCCATGATCAGAACCCGCAGATTGTAGTACCGCGGCTTGAGCACGTAGCGTTCCTGCGGATTGGTGTACTGCCGCAGGGCTCTTTCATCTTTCTCGTAAAATTCGCCAGAAGTCAGATCAAACAGATAGGCATGGTTTTCCCAGAGGCTGACCAGTTTTCGAAACGTCAGTTTCTTGACGAGCAGCCAGAACAGAGCCAGCAAAATGTTGGACCAGGCAAAGGCCCCCAGACCCGTCAGAATCGTGCCGGCCAGCCAGGCAAAGAACGCATAGAGATAGCTGCCAAGCAGAGGAATCTGGCCCGCCAGATTCGCGATCCAGATCAGAATGTCGTACAGAAACTGAAGAACGGCATCGTTGTTGAACATGCCAAGGCACACAACAAGCAGACAGAGAAACGGAACAGCGAACTGATAGCAGCGCTTTTTCGGTTTTTCATGAATCAGAAACGGCGTCATGATGAAAAAGAACTGAAAGGCGAACAGAACCCAGAACAGGATAAAGGAGATAAATGCGTGGATATAATTCATCGGTTTAATCCTCCTGATCCTTCAGGCCGCTTTTTTCTACGACCTTCATTTCATAAGGTTCCAGACGTTTTTTATCGATGCTCGTCACAAAGGGAAACGGCGAATGAATGACCGTTCCGTCCGGGAACGAGACAAAGACGGGATCTTCCGGTTCTTCCAGCAAATATGCCGGGTTTCGTTCAGGCGGAATTTCCAGATCGAAAATTACCGTATGCACGATGCGGCTGTTCGAACCTGGCCAGATGTTGAACGCGTTCATCCAGCTTTTTACCGTAGCCGCCCGGTTGTCGATGGCCTTGATGTGCGCCAGACACTTCAGCTCCTGATTGGAGCGGCTGTTGTTTTCCTTTTCGAAGCGATAGACAATTCGATTTCCCCGGATGGATGCGCAGCAGTTTTTCAAATACTGCGTAATCGCGGGAATTTTGGCTTCGATGGAGTGGAGCGCCTGATCAAGGGTGTAGTTGTATTCGAAAATGCGAACCCCCAGAATCACCCAGAAAACGACGATCACCGCAATGCAGAAGATCAGCATGCCAATCGATGCCGCATAAACTAAAAACGAGTAATCCCCCATGGACTGATTGCGCATCAGACAATAGGCGACAAAAGGAATGACGCCTAAGAAACAGGCGCAGATGCACACCGCTGTCGCGGCGAGCGCCTTGAAGGAATACATGCGGTGGCTCATGTTTTTCTGGACCACTTTATCCCGTTCTTTCAGTTTGATGTGCACCTGTCGGAGCTTCATCATGATCGGCGTATAGCCGGAAAGGACTTCATGTTCGTAATCGGCTGTCTCCTCCCGTATCGCGGCGATCTGATAGGAGTTGAAGTTCAGCTCCTCTGCCGATTCGAGTTCGACGGCCTGATGCGCGTACTGACAGCTGCGTTCGACCGAGCGCTCATACGCACCGATTACTTTTCGAAACGCTCTTCGACTTACGCGGACCTTCTTTTTCCAGGCAGGCAGTTCGGGTCTTGGCAGATCCCCTGTCGGCCCGGTAAAAAAGCGTGGAATATAAATATCGTCATTCGAAGTGAGGGTGATGTCGACCGGAATCGAACGTTCGAGATCCGGCGTATCCAGATTTTTCGAGGTGTAGTTCACGGAATGAAGAACATCAATTTCCTGCTGCAGAAAGAAGCGAATATCGTTCATTTTCAGAAGGTATTCTTCGAAATAGGTCTTCAGAACTTCTTCACTGGCGTTGGCCGACATTTCATACAGGCGATAGGCTTCAAAAGTTCCCGCCGGGAACTCCTCTTCCGCTAAAAGCAGCACGGTCAGCCAGAAGCGAAACATGGATTCCTGAAACATGGATGTATCCGGTTTGGCCTGCCTGAATGTGAGAAAACGGCAGGCTGCAGGATAACGGTTTCGCTGCCAGAACAGGGACGCATAAAAATCGCCGATATTTTCGATTTCCGGTTCTTCGTACGAGATGGAATCGGATTCGGACTCAATCATCGTGCGAAACAGAAAGATTTCGTTTGGCTTTGGAATCGGCATTTCCGACTGCTCGGAAAGTTTGTCGTACAAAGCCTTTTGCTGATCGAGAAGAATCTGGTAATCGTCATCGCCCATGCTTTTGCGCCGGGTCGCTTCCAGACTGATGTCGGGAATGCCCCCAAGCATCTGGCTTAAGCGGATCAGGGCGTACTTGCTCTTATGGACTAAAGGAAACAGATCATCGTTTTCGATGTAGTCAAAAGGATTTCCTTTCTGGGTCGTCTTTTCCCGGTTATCCAGTTCCCAGTGATCCGCCGCCGTCCCGTCAATCGGGTCGACGACAATCGCGCGCCAGTTCTTAACGCCTTCGAGCTGGGTCTTTAAATCTGGAAGAGCTTCATAAAAGTCTTCACCATTTTCGTCCCAGAAACAGAAGCAGACTTTTTCTTTTTCAATTGAGTTTTCGAACAGCAGCTTATGCTGGTCAAAGCTTCTCTGCGCCGATCTGGGATAAATAATGACAGTCAGCAATGTACACTCCTCCTTTCTTTTTTCAAAAGCAGAAATTCAGTAAAGCAATTACAGTAAGGCAAATCCATCATGGATTCGAAGGAACGGATCTAAAGCGGGGAAAAAGCCGACTGGCTTCATCGCAAAATGAAATTTTCATCTTCTTCGTGAATTTCCATCCGCGAAAAATAGATAAAGGATAGAAGAACGAGAAGGAAAAGCCGCTGCAGGAAAAAACAGAAGGAAAGAAGAGATTTGGCAGCAGTTCCCCTCTTCTTTCGATCTTTCAATCCTTTGAAACTTTTCGAATCATGATCCTATAGGTAAATAGCTCCTGCATTGGAAGGGCAGTGCAGGAGCTATTTCAAACGTTCAGCCAGATCCTGGCTATTCTTTACAGAACCAGAGAGAAGCCAAAGCGATTTCTTCTGAATCTTTCAGTGAAGTAAAGGATTCGGGAAATTCGAATACTTTAAGCGTTCTTTGCTTCTTCGCCGTTCTTTGCTTCTTCGGCATTTTTTGCCGCCGCATGAATCATTTCCTGATACTTGCGATCGTAGAGCTCTTTCATCGTTGGTTCGTGATGATACTTCAGCTTGTAGAGATACTTGTTATCGACGATCTCATCAATGCGGTCGCGAATCAGAGTTACGGATTCATCGTCAAAGCGTTTTGCCGGCTTCGGTACGTTTACGTAATCAGTCATATTGTTCAGGAAAAGCTGGAACTGATCGGAAATAATCGAGAAGGCTACCGCGTACATCTCATCTTCGCCTGTAAACGTGCTGACATAGTTTTCGATCAGAGCGATCAGGTTATCGATCATGGAAGTGAAGTCGGACAGATAGTAATCGCAGTTCGGCATGCTGTATTTGAGCCAGAAGAGAAGATCGAATACCGATGGTTTCATGGGGCTCTTTACAGGGATGAATTCCCGGAGAACGAATTTTGGCTCGTCCTCGCGGACAGCTTCTTCATCGTAGTAATCGCCGAGTGCCTTTTTCTCATCCAGCCAGTTGATTCGACGGATCAGGGTAGACTGCGCGAGAGACAGGCTCTTCTTCACCTGCTTTTCCTTTTCCGCTTCCATTTTGCGAAGCATGATGTCTACCTGCGGCGGGTTGATGCTTAAGGCGTCGAGAACTTCGTAAAGTTCATCGCAGCTTGTGCCGTTTGGAACAATGAAGTCTTCGTTGCTGGAGTTGGAAGGCTTATAGATTACGTCCATGCCGTCGAGGTGATTGGAATCGACTTTCTGATCCACATCCCCGGTAAGCATTCCCCAGAGGAAAGCCTGGAAGATTCCGTCTTCGACAATCTTCTGGTTGCGGTCATCCAGATCCGGCATATACTTCGTCAGATGCCAGTGACGGTCCATGTGGGGAGTGATCTCGAAATTCTTCTCTACGTTCGGACCCAGTTTCCTGTAAATCCGCATATAGGCTTCGTAGTAGTCTCCGCCTGGCTTTCCATTTTCCGGAGCGCGGAAGCGTTTGAAGTCACCCGGATTGAGTGTATATACCGCTTTGTAGACGAGCAGATCGTACTTGGAAATGTTTTTATCCGCAACGCCGCCAAGTTCCTGATTCAAATACTTCTGAACAAAGTCATGGCGAAGCGGGTCGTCATCCAGCAGAACCGCCGGGTTATAGGCAGCTGCACGAATCACGTGACCTTCCACACCCATCGGCTCTTCGAGGAACATACTGGCCAGATTGTTGACTTCGGTCAGGGTATCCGCAGCGACCAGTTCTACATCTTCACGGCTGAGCTCATCGGCATGACGTTCAATTTCTACTTCTTTCATCAGAGCGGAAATGACGTCCATGTCAATGACTTGCGCGAAGTGATTCTGAATTTCATCTTTGTAGTATTTGATGATCACATCGCGGAACAGTTTGCCAAAATGCGAAGCTGCCGGAGGACGCTTTTCCGTTTTGGAATATTCCAGAATATCCTGGAAAATCAGAGCGGAAAGCTTGCCGGTAATTGATTCCTGCGCATCCGCTGCCCCGACGATATCGAGAAGTTCTTCCAGGCAGGCCTGACTGGTACATGTATAGCGAATAGCGCTGCCGTCGCGGTTGGCAATCTGCTGAGGAATCAGGCGTACGCGATTGCTTTCTTTTTCCACAAACGTTGGATACGTTTTATAGAAGTCATCAAAATCGCTGGCCAGCTGAGTAAAGAATTTAATGCCTTCGCCATAGACAATCAGTTTTGCCCATGCGCTGGCAAACGTGAAAAATTCGGATTCATCACTGACAAGCGTTTCCGTTTCCTCAATAAATTTCTTGATGATCCGTCTTGAAATTTTGTTTCGATTTTTCTTGTTGTAGCGATCGTTCGCCGTTTCCACTTTATTTGTCGTAGCGGGATCATCGAACGGATGCAGCATGGATCGTTTGGCATCATCGTCTTCGCCAAGTTCCTCCTGGGCCGTCGAGTAGGCATAATTGCAGTTGCGAACCATGGCATAAACCATGTAGCGAACGGCGTTTGGATGAACGAAGCCTCCGTCTTCCGTCTTCAGATAATGCTGGAAGTAATAGGGTTTCGGATTCTTTCCTCGAGGTGAAGCGCTGAAAACATCCAGGGCAACGTGACGGCCGGTTTCACGGGAAACGCGCATCAGACTTTGTGCAAGTCGAATGATGGCCCCTTCCAGAGAATTGATCGCGCCTTTATCGACTTTGCCTTTGGAAGCCTGCAGGCGTGAACGCTGTTTGTTGATCTCAAAAAGGATCTGTTTGATCTCTTCGTTCTCGCGGATTTTCTTTTCCAGATGACTATCCAGAGCATGGACGAAGGATCGGGACAGTTCTTCCCACTGTGTTCCTTCTCCATATTCATCTTCGTGTTCTTTATGGGTCTGGCGGAAAATCATCTGCTGGAATGTGCCTTTGTCATCGGATTTGGAGTCTACATTCTGAAGGTAGAACGTATGCGGGTCTTCAAATTCGACCGAAGGATCCTGCTTTTTCTCCGCTTTCCGTTTATTCAGGTCTTCTGTATACGCTTTATCGATCGTCAGCCATTCTTCACCAAGCTGTTCAAAGCAGGTCTGTCCGGCGAGATAGTCGAGAATTTCTTCATACGGATATTTCAGGACCGCAGATCCGGCACCGCAGAAACGATCCCGTCCGCCCGACTGAATGAGCGCCTTAATGGCATTGTCTTCACTGGAGTTGCTTCGACTGGATGCGCCGCTGATCGCCTGCGCGTAAATCGTATTGGCTGCATACGTCATGTATTCATCGAAGCTGCTGAGCGAAAGATCATCCGCGTTGCGGCGATCGAACAGGAAGCAGAAATTGAATGGCGATTCGTTGTAGTTCACATCTTTTCCGGACATTGGGTGAGGAACTGAGAACTCAAGATCTTTGTACTTTGTGTTTTCCAGAGCCTGGTCGCCTTTGCGCATGAAGGCATCCAGCTCACGGACGGATGCATAGGCATTGGCAAAGATGCTTGCCTTCTCATCCTGGCTCTTTGCGGAAGCGAAAATTTCCGGCAGCAGGAAGAAACCGCGAACAACCGATCCGGTTTTGTTAAAGCTGGAGTTGAGAAGATGCTTAATGTACATCGCAATAGGAATTACGATTCCAGAGCCCGTACCGCCGGCTAAGGAAGACACAATAATGACGCGGATCGCCTGGTTGCCAGCATCGCCGTTGAGCCGGAACAATGTGTCGATCGCATCGTCGAGCGCACGCAGCTTGCCTTTGCTCATCGCTTCGTCCAGGGCCAGCCGGCTGATCGCACGAACCTGTCCTGCACCTTCTGTCGGTGTCTTGCTGTTCAGAATGGTATGAATGGGGAACCAGTCTTCACGGGCGTGTCTGTTGCGCTTGAGATAGTCTTCAATTTTATAAGGTGCCGATGTCTGAATCTGTACGACCGTGGCATCTTCTTCTTTTCTGTGTCTCAGATCATTCCGGTCTGTATCAATGCAGACAAACTGCAGGCGGTTTCTGTCTTTCAATGACTTCGCCATCTTCGAAAGCTTCGTGCAGATCGTACTGCCCGCGCCGCCAAGTCCAATAATTACTGTTGGAGCAGTCATTCCATTTCCTCCTTTTTTCTTTTTCTCTTTGTAGTGCTGATTTTTATTACTGACTGGCTAGGCCAGCCTGTGAAACCAATAGCGAAAATGCCCGTTCGTCTCAAGTCCGCTTCCGTTAATTTCCCTTAGAACATACGGCTTTACACAAGGCCTTCTGGATCCTGGACGGGCGGGTTTAAACCTTGTGAAGCCATTCCGGATCAGTGTTTTTTGTTGGAAAATTTGCAATGCTGTTCACTTAAGCTTCACAAGCTCACTTACAAATCAGGTTAGTTCCTC
>NZ_CAPAEZ010000076.1:0-11794 GCF_948576815.1 uncultured Allobaculum sp. | reverse complement strand
ACTAACCTGATTTGTAAGTGAGCTTGTGAAGCTTAAGTGAACAGCATTGGAAAAATTATTATGAAAAAGATTTTAACGACCCTTCTGTCTCACAATGATGCTGGTCCTTGCTGCATGCTCCGGCGGAAACAACGGCGGAAGTGCAGCGAAAACGACAGCGGTTTCCGGCGACAAGGTAACGGCAGAACTTCCTTCCGGCTGGAGCCTGGTGACCGGCACCGACATGAACGGGAATGACATGGCGGACTTCATCTGCCATGCCGAGGAATTTGAATATGGCGTCCCTATCTGCAGGTAGAAGAGTATACGAAGGATCTGGACAGTGCGAAGGAGCTTCTGGAATCCGGCGATCCCTATGGAACCTACGATGGAGAAAAAGAGCTGACGAACGGCACCTGGTATGTGGCCGAAAATGCAGCCAGCGCACAGATTGGCGAAAAAGTGTTTATTGTAAAAGGCTACGAGTGTGATTTTAGAAGCGATGAAGTACAGAGTATTCTCGGCAGTCTCCAGTGGGCGAAATAAATCTTATTGTATTACACTTGCCGTTCACAGGCACATGAAAACATCTATGAACAGGGCTCTGCTTTAATGCGGCAGCCCTGTTTTTATTCAGATCCGTCTGGGTATATTCCTTTCGGTCGGACTGCAAAGCAGCTGTGCTGTGCCGATATGGAGAAATGACACATGAACCTTTTACAGGAATAGAAATGCGCATGCTGCGGCGGAGCCATCGAGTTTGACAGCACTGCGCAAAAGATGACTTGTCTGTATTGCCGCCCCGAGTCTGACCTGGAGACTCTGCAAGGCTATTGAGAGGCTCTGAAAATCGAGCAGCCCGACGATATGCAGTGGGAAACGACGGCGGTCGGTGAGCGGCAGCAGGGAGAATCGGAGAATTTGCGCAGTTCTATGTGCAAGTCCTGCGGCTGGACGATCGTGGACGAAAAGACCGCCGTCGTGACGGCCTGCCCTTTCTACGGCCATCTTATGGTGATTATGGGTCGTCAGTTAGCAGGTGTGCTGTACCCGGACTAAGTCATTCCTTTTCAGCTGGATAAAAAGACGGTTAAAGCTGCGCTTATGAAGCGTTATGACAGCAAACAGCGTTTTTAAGGATCAGAACCATATTGACGAAGTCAAGGGCATGTATATCTCGTTCTGGCTGCTTGATGCAGATGCGGAGGCCTATGTGCGCTGTAAACGTTAATTTCCCCAAACAGGTACTCACAGCAAAGCAGTTTCTGGAATAGGAACTAAACGAATGAGAACAAACATCTCCTTTTATGGAGAATTTTTCCGAAGAACCGAGGCACGCATATTTTTGATTTAGCCAAGCTGGGACTGACCAGTCAGGAGCAGCTGAACATCGCCATCTCGCCTGTCAACTCAGATGGATTAAAAAGTCTGCACGGTCATACACCGTACGATTATTTCTGCTTTCTGGAAAAATCTTCTGAAATTCTGGAAAAGCCAGGAATCAAAAAAACAGATCCGGCTTCTGTCCACTTGAAGCCAGATCTGTTAACTCGCTAAACAATAACGAGAGTTAAGAAGGAAAACGAACCCACCTGGATTCACATATTTGGCAGCTGCATTTAGTCCTTCAACTCAAAAATCTTAGCGTGGAAGGAAGGAAAAGGCGAAACGCAGCCCTGGGAAAAGCAAAATCCCCTCAGTTTCCTGGATTAGATAAAGGAAATTGAGAGGGAAAACAGATTTTTGAAAAAGTAAACGAAACGCCCGTTTTTATCCGTTCAATAGCTGCGTTCATTATTTCAATTCACCATCTTTTGAAACACGGCGTATGAAATTCAGCCGATTTTTTTGCAGTTGAGTTCGACAAAATCCCGGGTCAGCGCTTTGGGGCCAGAGACGCGAAAACGAATTACATAGCTGTCCGGCGTACGGCGGATGACTTCCCCGGCACCGATGGTCGGATGACGAATCCATGTACCGACCGCAAAGGACGTTCGGCGCTGATTGGAACGAAGATCGTTTAGAGTCTGCGCGTCTTCCTTGCGTCCAGACTGTTCCTTAATTTCGGTAATATCATTGGCCATCATGATCTTTTTGAAGCCTTCAAAATCTTTCGCTTCGTCCAGCAGGTTGAGCTGGAACAGGGAATGGTAAATCGCGCACGCGCGTGCCTGACAGTTGATCTGCCTGTCGGGGTTGAATTCGATATCGCAGTAGGCGTCGCAGTCTCGTACGGCTGCGGCTTCTTTCGGATTTTCAAGAAGGGTGATCAGATATAGCCAGTTATAAAACAGAAAAACGGGCTCTGTCGGATATTTCTTCTTTTCCAGTTCAAAGAACACCAGCTCGCCGGAATCGCGCAGGCGCGGATCGCGCTTGGCTTCCACGGGGGTTACGCCAAGCAAATCCACATAGGGACCGCCATGGCGAAATGCCTTGGACGCCTGATACACATTTTCCACCGGAAACGCCTTGCGCAAAGAAGGCAGGCGCAGCGTCATGTTAAACGGGGAGAGACGCCGCCCCATTTCTTCGGTCGATTTTGTGCTCACTTCCAGAATCGTTTTGCCAGGATGCTTTTTCTTCCATGTTTCCTGGAGCAGAGCGGAATTTTTCTGCTTCTGTGCGGGAGAAGTCCCGCTGTGCCAGTCAAATTCAACGTCTTCCTGCTGATAGAAAGGGCGTGTCAGTTTTGGAGTATATACAGGTCTAGTTGTCATGGCTTCAGTATAGTTCCCGACAGCGCAAAAGGTTTTGCGCATGAATCAGACAATGCCTCCATGGATGTCTTCATGGATAAGTACCAGAAACCCGGATCGACCAGAAAAGGAAACCGCTCAGAGCAGCAATCGAACCGCTGGATCGGGCGGACAGAAAAAAACGATAGATTCAAAAAGCCACGCAAAGGAACGGCTTCGGCTTCCTGCTGCATGGCTTTTCGGTTTAATCGGTTAAAGGGAGTTTACTGATCGTGTTCGCCGGTTTTGTGCTGCAGACGGCAGCAGAAGCGCTCAACTGGACGCGTATACCGGGGAAAGTATCGATCGTTTTCAATGAGATGTCCCAGAGCCTCTTCAATGAGCGGGGCATGGTCGCTCAGGGAATCGAGCGCGTCAAGATGATCGAGCAGCCGCTTTAAAACGTCTTTTCCGGCATGGTCGAGATCGGATTCGTCCAGCGCGCCAAGAAGGTTGAGTTCGGCGGTACAAAGGGAGCTGAGAGCCAATAGATCGTCTCTGTCCTGCTTCCACGCGTTTTCAAAGCCCTGCTCGGCTTTTTCGTATTCGGTTTTCGCGTCTTCTTTCTGTCCGTCTTTTAAGGCGATGGTTCCCAGTTCGTTCTGGATCGAGGCCATCGTAAAGCCGAAAAAGGCGGGATCCTTGAAGGCGCATTTTTCAAATTCATCTAAAGCGCAAAGATACAGTTCCTTTTGCGTCACGTTCGCAAACGGACTGCGATCACGCCATGCTTCGACAGTTTTTGGATCGAAGGAATATGCCGCATAATAGGCGACCCGTCCGAGGTATTCCCGGGAAGAGACCGGAGAATGCAGAAGAAACGCCTTCTGATCGATCCACGCCTGCAAAAACGCAGGGAACGGATTTTCAGGACGGCTTTCCGCCTGATACAGAGCGGACAGGCCTTCGATGTAGTGAATGCGGCTTTTCCAGTAGAGCCGGGCCGGCCATTCGACGCGTTCGGAAATTTCGATGGCTTGGTCGAGGAGCGCGTCAACGAGCGTATCGCGAAGGGAAACGGCTGTATGGCTAGAAGCATGGTCAGAGGTGCGTTCCGTTTTGCGGTCTTTTTTATTGAGCAGCGGATGATGAGCGAGCTGCTGAATGCTGTCGTCCATTTCTTCCTGCTGGATCAGACAGTTGGCAAAGGAAAGCAGAATTTCCAGATGGCAGGCCGAAAGATCGACAATGTGCTCATCCTTGAGGCGATCGAGCTGATCCATGGCGTCCAGGTAAATGCGGTTGGCGTTTTCAAAATCTTCGGCGCCTTCATAGACGTCCGCCAGATTGTTCAGAATCAGAGCCTTGCGCAAAGGGCGCCAGTTTTCTGGAGTGCTGTCGGTACACTCCAGCGCTTTCTGGTAGGCGGCAATGGCTTCTGGATAGGAATACAGAACCGAAAGCAGATCGGCCTGCAGCGTCCACGCCTCGCAAAGCGCATTTTGCAGGGAGGATATGTATTTTGCCCCGGCAATAAAGCTCTGTATTGTCTGAAGCGCGTCGCTCGTTTTGCCCTGCTCATACAGCAGCCATGCGCTGGCCAGATCGTAAAAGGCCAGCAGCGGGCGCAGGGCGGCTGGATTGGTCTTGCCCTGAACGCGTTCCAGATCAGCTTTGGCCTGCTCCCGAAACTGGCTGGCTTTTTTGAGATGTCCGGTCTGCGTATACAGACGACAGAGACGCAGACAGACATGCGCTTCAAACAGAGGCGTCGGTGCACATTCTAGAGCTGCCATAAAAGCGTCTTCAGCTTTTTTATACTGCTGAAGGCCGGCCAGACACTGTCCATACGTCAGCTGCAGCCAGGGCGAGAAAGAAAGACGAAGGCACGTTTTGACCTCGCTTCTGGCTCTGTCGTAATGGAGAGCTTTCATGTTTTTCGCAATTTCAGCCGCGCAAACTGGGGGCTTGCTGGTAAGATCGGGTTTCATCAAGAGAAAGCATAAGCAATCCGGAACGCTTCGACAAACAAAAAGAACGCCCGATCGGGGAGCGTTCTTTCGCAAAATTCGATTTTAGTCTTCTTCGGCAGCCTCTTCGGCCATGCTCTGCTCTTCAGAAGTCAGATCCGGGAGAGTCTGTCCTTCTGGACCCGGACGGTAGTAGATGACATCGACCGGTGCGGACATCTGGCTGTTGAGCATATTGATGTAGGCGGCATCCTGATTGGCGTAGTAGCCGGAATTGTACTTGTTGACGAAGTAGTTGTTGACGAGAACGCCAAGATCCGCAATCGCGTTCAGACCTTCCTTCTTGCCGATAGACGAGAAGATGGAAATGGAGAACGGAGCCGGTCCGTTGGAAATGGCCAGCGTGTTTCGAACGGCGTTGATGTTTCCAATTTTCTGGATGTAATGACCGCTCAGATCGCGGTTGAGGAACGTATTGAGCGACGCGTTTTGCAGCCAGTACTTCAGATCGTTGAACGTACCTGGCGTTTTGTACAGCTTGTACAGAAGATGCATCGTGTAGTCGGCATTCAGTACATTGTAGCGTTCGTTGTAAAACTCCGGTGCCTGCGGAGACGGGGAATACTTGGAAACGAGTTCCTTGAATTTCTCATAGCCGCCAAGGTTTTCGTAAAGCATGTGGCCGGCAATGTTGTCGGAATACAGCAGTGCGGCTTCGAGAAGCTCGTCGATCTGAATTTTATCGCCGACTTTGAACTTGCGGTGAATCGGCTGGTTCAGGTTTTCCTTATCTTCTTCTTCCCGCATTTCTTCGGAGTATTCGAGCGAGTCGTTCGGATTGATCCGTCCGGCTTCGATTTCTTCGTAGTAATACATGCAAAGGGGAAGCTTGTATGTGGAGGCGGCGGTGAAATTGGTTTTTGCATTGTCCGATTCAATGTAGGCATCCGTCGTCAGATCCATGACCGACCAGGAAAATTTGGACTGGTCAATGTTATGCGAATTCAGATAGTCGAGAATCTGCGCTTTCAGATCCGCGAGTTCGGCACCGCTGGTCGAACGTTCAATTTCCGATTTCACTGCATTCAGTTTTTCAAGCTCCTTAGCCGTAATTCCGTTAACGCCAGCCTGTGAAGCCTGACTGGACGAGCTGGCCTTGGAAGAAGCGGAAGACGAAGCGGAAGACAGGGAGGCGCCTGCGTTCTCCGCTGGTTTTGGCGAGAACAACCCGGCGACAGCGCGCATGCCGGCATAGCCGCCGTAGCCCACGAGGCCAACGGCGATGCATACGGCTACAAGGACGATGGCAAGCCGGGGCGGATCGTAGCGGCGCTTTCGCTTCTTTCTTTTAGGAACGACATTCGAGCCCGGCCTGGAGGCGGATCGTGTCGTTTTTTTTCTTACAGGTTTATCGGATCGCATATACCTGATCTTATAAAAAGACGGACGTAAGTTCAATAAGCACCCATGGATTGCGTTGCTTTTCTCATCGTGTTTTCGCTGTTCTCAAAAGGAGAGAGGATCATTTCTTTCCTGTCGCGGACTGTAATCGTTTACCTCTTTATCTTGCCGCCTTACGGCAATTTTTAAGACGTTCCATAAAACGCCGGGGCCAACGGCGGCAACGCAACAGGAGCAGGAACCGAAAACGGATAAGAACAGAAAAAAACGGATAAGAACAGAAAAGAGAAGAAAAGGGAAAACGCAGGCGGAAAAACGCAAAAAAGCGGACAGATTTCTCTGCCCGCCGTATGGATCGAATAACTTTATTTTTCGAGCATACCGCTGCGAATTTTGTTTCGGAATGTTTTTCCAAGCAGGGGATGGAGTACCATCGTAAACTCACCGCAGTACTCCCCGGCGGTCGCGCCAAGATTTTTCTTGAAGTAGAAGACGCCGTAGCCTTCTTCATCCGGTTTGAAAAAGCCGGAAATGCCCCAGAAGTTGTAGCGGCGCAGGTTGTGCTCCAGAGCCAGGCGGATCATCGCTTTCTGGGTTACATACGGCCCCATGAAACGGGCGAGATCCGGGCGGCTGCCGCCGTAGAGATAAACCATTTCCGAAGGCGTTTCAAAGAAGATGCCGCCGGCCAGCGGAATCCGATCGGCCGGCTCGGCTTTTCTGAGTTCTACAAGAGCTTCCATCTCCTTTTCGTTATGGGCTTTCTGCTCCTGAATTTCCAGCAGCTGATTGCGCTTCTTTTTCGAATTGGGCATTGCCTCGCAGACGGCCTGCGCTTCTTTTTCCTTTTCGGAAAATTCCTTTTCCTTTTCCTCTAAATACGTACGGTAAGCCGGAACGTTTAAAGCGGAAATGCAGACATAGCCGTGCGGCCCAAACGATTCGAGCAGTTCCTGCCGGCCGGCCGTCGAACCGGAATTGAAGTTATGCTTCTGGGCGCTCTGTTCGAGAAGCGTGTCAAATTCGGAAAGATCGGAATTTTCATCCCCGCGGGTAATGGTGTATTCGAGGTAGGGAAGGTCCGCTTTCTGAAAGGAACGGCGGGTGTTGCCGGCCATTTCCTTCATCAGCTCAGGCCAGGTATACATTTCATGCGGCCGGTCGAGTGCGATTGGAAAGCCTCTGGAAATTTCGGGAAGATTTTTCTGCAAGTCGATCCAGGACACCCAGCGGGACTGGAACCGTTCATCGTAGCCGCGCCAGAGCTTTGTCTTTTCAAAGCCGAGGCCAGCCAGAAGGTCGCGGTAGCTTTCGTTGCAGAAGAGACCTTCAACGACATCGCCGTTTTTATCGTGCGGCTGGTATTCTACGCTGCTTTCAAGCAGCCACAGCAGTGCCCCTTCTTTTTTGAGCGTCTGTCGCATGCCGGAAACAAACTGTTCGAGTTTCACGGGATCCTGGGCGAGTTCCGGGGAGGCACTGACCCATTCGCGCGGGGAAGACGCGTAAGTAAACAGGCGGAAGGCAGGACGGAAGATGGCGTAAATCGCATACAGGATTTTTCCGTCTTCTTCGCCGGCGTAGTAGCGGACAGTTTCATGCGCTTCGTGCGCGCGGGCAAAGTCGCCGCTCTGCAGGAAGCTGTAAGCCATATGCGAGTCGTTCAGAAACTTCGCATACTGCTCGTACGTCAGGGTTCGTATATTCAAGAGCAGACCTCTCTTTCTAGTCATAAAAGAAGATTCGAAGACCGTGCAAAAGGCGCGATCGTCGAATAAGCGTATTCACTATACCATTTTGAAAATGGATCGCTGAAACCGGCACGCAGCGATGAATGCGACCTGGAAAATTCGTGAAATCTTAGGGCTTGCGTTTTTTAGGAAATACCCTGTATAATCCCGATTGTCTTCTTCAGGACAGCCAGACGGCTGCCGGAAAAGACCGTCGGATGACCCGATCGAGCGGCTCAAAAAATTAAAAAATTGAGTTGCACCGATTTGGAAAACCTGATATATTAATCAGGCAGTCAAACGACAGCACAAATCAAAAACTAGTACACAATGGAGGCTTAGCTCAGTTGGGAGAGCGTCTGCCTTACAAGCAGAGGGTCAGCGGTTCGAGCCCGTTAGCCTCCACCATTGTGAATGGAGAGATAGCGAAGTGGCTAAACGCGGCTGACTGTAACTCAGTTCCTTAGGGTTCGGCAGTTCGAATCTGCCTCTCTCCACCACTTGCAGGTGTAGTTCAATGGTAGAACTTCAGCCTTCCAAGCTGACTACGTGAGTTCGATTCTCATCACCTGCTCCATTTGAAATTTTCGGGACTTCGGTCCCGTTTTTTTGTGCACTAAAAAAACTTAGATCGACGGAATTTACATACCCGCTCTCGTGAGAAATTCATGCATGCGTATAATAAGGACATGAAAAACCATTTTAAAGCGATTGTGATTACGCTCCTGGTGATCCTGTGTATTTTCACAGGACTGAGTGGCGCCGCTCTGTTTGGCCTGCAGCGGCAGGTTTCCTCTCTTACCGCTTCGTTTGTGAATCCATCCGATGAACCGAGTGAAAAAGGAGAGGTCACTCTGAGCGCGCCCCAGACGCTGACCCGTTTTTACCAGACTCTGGTCAGTGAATTGAACGAATATGGCGATCCCGCCAAAACGCAGGAAGCGAGTGCCCGCCTTCTGACGCAGGTGTTTGTCAAAACCATGAAGGACTGCACCGTCAGGACGATTGAATACAAGCCAGACGGACTGGAAATCGAAATTCAGGGTGTCTGCGTTCCGTTCGATCAGATCGACAGCTCGCTGGCTTCTTCTGTGCTCTATTCTTCGCTGGGCCGCTACGCGATGAGTCACCCCGTCAATTCCGCCATGGCCATTTTCGGATCGACAGAAAATTTTAAGAGCACTGTGTACGGCGATTTCGTCAACTTCTACCTGGAAGATCTGAAAAACGCGATTATGAAGCTGGATGCCGAACCGGTCTACTATACGATCGACGTGAGCATCGATGCCGAGGGAAACTGGAAAATCCGCACGATCGATACCCAGGAAGGTACCTCTCTTTCGCAGGATGCTGCCAGTTCCCAGACAGTAAATCCGGACGCGGATTCGGACGCTTCGAAAAAGTAACCTCTGACCGCTTCGGAATGCTCCTTTCTTAAATGAGGCGAAATGCCGTATCTCTTATCGCTTACCGCTTATCCGATTTTTCGATCGGAAGCCGTAAGCGGACAGGCACACCCGATCCGTCCAGACACACAGCCCGGTACAATGCAGGTAAATATACGTCTGCAGCGTATCGGGCTATTCTTTCATATACCGGTTTGGAAAGGGGCAAAACAATGAATACGGTTCGCAATTATCATCGCATGATGAAAAAGACCGGCGGCGACAAGCTGCTGTATTCGTTTCTGATTTTTTACTTTGTCGATTGCGCGCTCATTCTCTGGAACGACCCGTCGATTTCCAGCTATGGCGATGCGCTGTGGATGGGCTTTAGCGTCGCGACAACGATCGGGCTTGGCGATTATACGGTCACCACGCCGCTGGCCCGCATTCTCACGATACTTCTCGGCATTTACGGAGCTGTCGTGGCCGCTTATATTCCCGGCCTGATCGCCTCGTCGTACTTTGAAAAACTGACCCGCAAAAGAAAGGCGGTTATGCAGAAACATGGCGAAGCTCTCCAAAACCTTTCGCAGATGAGCCCGGCGCTGAGAAAAGAGCTGTCCGCGCAGATTCGTAAGGAGAACGCGGCATGAAGGTGATCAGTCTTTTTTCTCTGATTCTCAAGCAGACGCATACCCGTCGCTATCTGACGGCGTTTGTCGGGTTCTTTCTCGTTGCCACGCTTCTTTTGTGGCTTACCGATCCAGATCTGCATTCGTGGTGGGATGCGATCTGGTACGGATTCATGTTAGTGACGACCATCGGCTTTGGCGATCTGAAAGCGACGACGCTGGTCTCCCGCCTCATTTCGGTAGTACTCGGCCTGAACGGCATTCTGACAATGGGATTTCTTTGCGGCGTAGGAGCGAGCTGGCTGTTTGAAACAGTCCGGCTTGGACAGGGCGAATCCATTGCGCGCATGCTGGATCAGCTCGAACATCTCGAAGATCTCGATGACGATCAGATCGACCACCTCAGCCGTCAGATTTCCCGGTACGATCCTTCGAAAGAAATCGAGCCGCCCACGAAGGCGTGAAAGCCCATACCGCGCAAAAGCAGGAGAGATCGCCTGATTTCTGGGCAGTATATGTATGAATGAAGTAAAATTGATGAAGATAGATTCCTGTTCCAAAATGCCGGTTCAAACGCCGCCAGACGTGTTCGTCGGGCAAGACCCGGCAGGATCCCATCCGTTAGCCTGCCTGCAGACTTTCGTGAATGAACGATCCAGGAACAGAAAAAAGAAAGCAGGTCTTCGTTTTTGAAAAGGGAAGACCAGAAAGGAATACATATGGAAAAAGTTACCGACACAGTCTATTTTGTGGGCTGTCAGGATCGCGACATTGATCTGTTTGAATCGCAGTACAAAGTTCCTAACGGTGTAAGCTACAACTCCTATCTGATTAAGGATGGAAAAAATGTGCTGATGGACACCGTTGACCGCCGTCGTACAAATGAGTGGCTGGCCAATGTAGAAGAAGCGCTTGCCGGCGAACCGCTCGATTATCTGGTAGTGCAGCATCTGGAACCGGATCACTCCGGAAGCCTGGATGCCATTCTCAAAGCGCATCCGGAAGCCACTGTCGTTGCCAGCGCGAAAGCCTGGTCCATGATTCCCAATTTTGAAGTCACTCCAATTCCGGAAGATCATCGTCTTTCCGTAAAAGAAGGCGACATGCTCGATCTGGGTACGCGCAAGCTGACTTTTGTCATGGCTCCGATGGTACACTGGCCTGAAGTCATGGTGACATACGATGACAAGGACAAAATCCTGTTCTCCGCAGACGGCTTTGGAAAATTCGGAGCCAGCGGAACAGATGAACCGTGGGATGATGAAGCCCGCCGCTATTTCATCAACATCGTAGGCAAATACGGAAAACAGGTACAGGCTCTGCTCAAAAAGGCAGCCGGCCTCGATATCGCCATCATCGCCCCGCTCCACGGACCAGTTCTGAAAGAAGACCTTGGCCGCTACATCAGTCTGTACGACAAGTGGTCGAGCTACACGCCGGAAACGGATGAAATCCTGATCCTCGTCGCTTCCATCCACGGTCACACGAATGTCGTTGCAGACCGCATGAAGGAAATTCTCGAAGCGAAAGGACAGAAAGTCCGCCTCATGGACGTAACCCGTCAGGATACGCACGAAGCCGTTGCCCAGTGCTACCGCTGCAAAAAAATCGTGCTGATCGCCTGCTCCTATGATGCCGGCGTATTCCCGGCGATGGAACGCGTGCTGTCCATTCTTGCCCACAAGAACTTCCAGAACCGCACGATTGCCATGATCCAGAACGGATCCTGGGCACCAAGCGCTGCCAAGACGATGAAATCCATCCTCGAAGGCTGCAAGGATATCCAGTATGTCGAACCGGTCGTAACGATTACAACGTCGCTCAAGGAAAAAGACATCGCCCCAATGGAAGAACTCGCCGATCACCTGATCGCTGCAGAATAAAACCAATCGCCATGGAAAAATCCGCTCTGGATGCTTCCATGGCTTTTTTTTGATTTAGAACGGTTTTTGCGAAAGAAAGACAGTAAGCGTCAAATAAAAGACGGGTATTTTCTCGACCGCCTCCTTGGGATAATTC
>NZ_CAPAEZ010000075.1:0-12689 GCF_948576815.1 uncultured Allobaculum sp. | reverse complement strand
CGACGTCTCTCACAAGGCTTGCTTATCATATCATCTGCAGAAATCTCTGTCAACAGCTATTTGTGAATTTCTTCATGATTTTCACTTAAGCTGTTTTCTTCGATATCTAAAGGTGATTTGATGCGTTTTGGAAGTCATTTCCTTAACGCTCACTTAGAATACCACAGCATTTTCTCCTATGCAAGCATTATTTGTGAATTTTTAAAATATTTTCACATCTAGGAATTGCTAGAGATTCAACTGTGTTCTTCAAGCGGCTGTCTGATTTCAAACAGCTTTGTTAAGATACTCCATCTTTACGGAGTCTGTCAAATTAAAGCACTCGCGGCGAGCCTTCAGAAAATTGAAATAGTAAATTCCAGTCCTGGGGGAAATACGGAAATTGAAACGGTAAATTCCAGTTCGGATCTTACCTTTCCCAAAGGCCCCGTCTTCTTTCCAGCCCCTGCTCTAACCCCCGCTGTTAAAATGGAGGGAGATTGCAGAACGTTCCTGCGACGGACGCTCAAAATGCAGAATTTCCATTCTGCGGTTTTGAGCCGTGCCCGCAGCGAGAACGTTCGATTCCCATACATTCGATTTTCATACATATAAGAAGAGAAAGAAGAAAAGGAAACCGAAACTTTTATGAAAACGACATTTGAAGTGTGTGCCGGCTCCCTCGCGGACTGCCTGGCTGCGCAAAATGGCGGAGCGGATCGAATTGAGCTGAACAGCGCGCTTGCTCTTGGCGGTCTGTCTCCTTCCCTGCGCGTGCTCAAGGAAGCCAAAGCGCAGTGTTCCATTCCCATCATCTGCATGGTTCGGCCCCGTGAAGCGGGATTTCATTACAGCCCCGAAGAATTTTCGCTCATGCTTCTGGAAGCCAGAGACTTTCTGGACTCTGGAGCCGACGGAATTGCCTTTGGCTTTTTGCGGGCGGATGGAACGATCGATCCGGACCAGACCCTGCAGATGGTTACGCTGATCCACACGTATCCAGACAAAGAGGCGGTCTTTCATCGGGCGATCGATGTCGTTCCGGACTACAGCCAGGCCATTCAGACACTGATCGATCTGAACGTGGATCGCATTTTGACCAGCGGTACACAGTCATCTGCACCAAAAGGCGCTCTGGTATTCAAGGAAATCCAGCAGCGCTATGGTGATCAGATTCAGATCCTGGCCGGTGCTGGGCTCAATCCAGAAAACGTTGGAGACTTCCTTCGTCAAAGCGGAGTACACCAGGTCCATTCTTCCGCAAAATCCTGGAAAAGAGACCCGACGACTCAGAGAGGCGAAGTCAGCTATTCCGCCTATCCAGGCGAACATGCGATGGATTATCCATGCGCCAGTGTGGAGGTCATCCGCGTCTTTCGCCAAGCCTGCGATACGATCTGATCTTTTCGAATGCACTGAATTCACTCTGTCTTTTCAAAACAAAAGGGATGCAGCGGCATCCCTTTTTTAAGCGCCTGATCAAACAGGGCTGTATTTATTCTTTGAAGTTCTGGACTAGAGGGTTGTAGATTCGAGCTCGCTCTCAGTCTCGTTCTGAAGATCTTCATCCTGACGCCAGAGCATTTCCAGAAGCTGTCCGAACCGTCTATCCTGATCAGCCGGAGTCTTCTGGATCTTATCCTCATCGACAAGTACTTTTACGTCACCAAGTTCTTTCATCTGTAAATTCTCGACTTCTTTAGACATGTGTGCTTCCTCCTTACTCATTGGACTGTCCAGTCGATTGGAGCAGTGAACGGATATATTGAAAACTATCTAAATCGTACTTTTTATTTTCAAGGATTTTCAATGGACTTTCTAAAGTTTTCTTTAACAGATTTCAATCATTTTTATTATGAATAGATTGCTTTATCTATATTTTGGGTCCTCTGCCTCAGTCGAGTTTTCCAAGGTCCATTTTGGATTTTCCCAATTTATGAAAATTCTCTCAAATCTAACGCTCTTATTTTTACATTTTTTCAGTAAATTTACGGGGTGTTTTCTTGCAATCGTCCTCTTTTTATGATGTTTCGCATGTTTTGGATAATTTATTGCACAGAAAACGTTTTTGACGACTGTTTCCTTTCGTTCGTTATCTTTTCTTTTCTGGCTTCTTAGCAATTCGGCAAAATTTCGCTTGGGATCCGATTCGTTTCTTCCTCCCGTTCACGAAAAAAGAGGTGCGACAGCACCCCTTCTGGTTTCGTGAATTCATTTCATTATTCGTGTTTGCGCAGACAGATCGGCTGTCGACGCGGATGGGTTTCATCAGGCCTTGCGGGCCTTTTTCTCTTTGGCGACGGTTTCTGCCAGCGCGAGAATTTCCTTGGCGTTAGCCAGCGCATAGTCCCGGGAAGAAATGACGCCTACAGGTACGCCCAGACGTTTTTCCACTTCCTCTTTGTAGTAGCCGATCTGCGGACCAAGCAGAACCGCGTCCGCATGACGGGAAACCGGATAATAATCTCCCAGACCGCGGGAAGTCAGTTCATACGGCAGTTTCCGGCTCGAAATGTACTCCTCTACTTTTTTGACGATCCAGCTTGAGGTAAGTCCGCCGGAACAAATTAGATCAATTCTCATTTCCTCTCCTTTTTCCCTTTACAGGTTTGCGGATCTGGCTTTGGACAGACTGCTTGGTGACGTGCAGTCCGCCTGATTTTGAAGCAGAGGGATTCAATGCCGATCTTCAAGTTCGTTCAGACGTTTTTCGAGTCTGGACGTACGCTCTTCCAGTCGGGTCTGCGTTTTAATCAGGCTGATCATCTGTTCCGCAAGTTCAAGAACGACCGAAGCCGAGCTCAGATGGTCCTGGGAATGCACCAGCAGGACGTTGACCTGCCGTGTTTTTCCGTTCATTTCCTCAAAAAGGACATCCGTCTGCGCCCGATGGGCTTTGTCATACGCCTTGCGGCTTTTCGCCAGACATTCTTCGCATCGGGTGTAGTCCCCTTTTCTGGCTGCTGAAACGGCTTCGAGAGCCAGAGAGCGGGATTCCGATGCATCCGCAATCATTCCAAAAGATATCATATCAAGATCGGTATTCATGTTCATACTCCTGTCAGTGAATTGACTGCGATGGATGTATTTTCCGGTTCATCCCAGAGGAAATGGAAAACCGCTTCATTCTGAGCACCCCATGAGGCTTCATCATGCCGTCCGTCCTCCGCGATCACGACTTTTCCCAGTCCGCCGCGATCGATCAGAGAATTCCGGTATTCATCCAGCAGCATCTGTGCTTCCATTCTCTGCCTCGGCGAAAGCTCCTGGGAACCAAACGACCAGTAAATCCGGGTATCTGGATCGAGAACGGTCTGTTCGTATTCTCTGGAAATCTCCTCTTCACATACCGCAAAGGACGGGGAAAGGCATGCAGCTTTTGAAAACACTTCATTATGGTGGATCACCGCATAAAAAGCCATCAGGCCGCCCATGGAGCTGCCTGCGATCGCGGTTGCTTCTCTTTGCGGCCAGGTTCGATAGGTGGAATCAATTTCAGGTTTCAGTTTCTGAATAATCCATTCCATCAGCACGGCACCCTTTCCTGCCGTTTCCCCGTAAAACGTCTGGGCAAGCGCATACGGCGTGTATTCGTGAAGCCGGTTCTGTCCCCGGATATCGCATTCAATGCCCACAACAATGACTTTGCGCTGCGCGGCATCGAGATAGTCCTTCAGTTTCCAGGACGTTCCAAACGTTGCCTGTTCATCGTAGAAGAGATTCTGACCGTCAAACATATAGAGGACGGGATAGCGTTCCTCGCTCTGGTAATAGTCATCTGGAAGGTAGACATCCACAAAGCCAAGCCGGTTGAGCGGAGTGATTCGGACAGGTACTTTACTGATCATAAAAGAGTTCCTTTCTTCGAAAGATCTGTTCTTTCTCATTGTACCGTATCGAATCCAGCGATAATTTAAGGATTAAAAACCCGTAAAAAATATTCACACGAACATCTGTTTACTAGCTTTATTTTTAATTTTGATGACTTATTTTAATTGTATTCGTCTTTTTATCAAACTTCGCTTTTATTCCACTACCACAATTGAGCCTGATTTGTTATTATCAAAATGTTCGTTCCGGTTGAAATTTCCACCAGAATCTCCCTTCCGGGACGAACAAAGAAGCCGCTCTGCGGCTTTTTTTAATGCTCGGGCAATTATTCACTTGTTTATACTGCACGATCATATTTTTAAACTTTCATTCTTCCCGGCGATTCTCAAAAGAATGTGAAATTTTACCTTTCCGAGAAAGAATTTATCTTTTCAAAGTGGCCGTAAAAATCATTTTCGGTGCCTTGCCTAAGCGGCGAATTATGATGTTCGTCCAAACAGAAAAAAGCGGAAGCCTGAGATCAGACTTCCGGGACTGGCGATGGCGTCCACGAGAGGATTTGAACCTCCGACCCCACGCTTAGGAGGCGTGTGCTCTATCCAGCTGAGCTACGTGGACAATGCAGATCGCAAAGCAGACATATAAAGAGAAAGTCAGCTTTCGCTGACTCGAATTTTCTAATGGCGCACCCGAGAGGACTCGAACCTCCAACCACCAGAATCGGAATCTGTTACTCTATCCATTGAGCTACGGGCACATGTACAGCTATTATAAAACCTCACTCCTCTCTTTTCAAGCGGGCCAAAAACAGGTCTGGACAAAGAGCGAATCCGGCCTGCCGCACCAACGAAATCTTAATATTCTTTTTGCTGCGTTTGTTTTTCCTCTTATCGCACGTTCTGTTATGCGCTGCATCGCGCACAGTCCCGCGTATTTCGCCTTGCAATTTGCCCTTCTATTCCTTTATCCCATCTGCTTTTGTACATTCCGGCCGTTCTGTTGAAGAAAGAACGGCCGTTTCTCTTGAAAACACAAACGTCCCGGTCAAATATGAAATCTGTCTGAAACTCTATTTTTCTTTTTTCCGAAAACTTTTCCGAAAACTTTTTCAGACATCAGGAGGTTAATTCAAGAATGAAAACTGCAGTAATTGATGTTGGCGGCGGCATGCGCGGCATGTATGCGGCGGGCGTTCTCGATGCCTGCCTCGAAGAACACGTTCATTTTGATATCGCAATCGGCGTGAGCGCCGGCAGCGCCAACCTGGCCAGCTTTATCGCCGGGCAGATCGGACGGACGTACAAATTTTACCGGGACTATTCCGGACGTCCGGAATACATGTCGGCCTCGAACTTTCTGCGCAGCGGCTCCTATATCGACATGGACTACATTTACAGTTTCCTTTCGAACACAGACGGTGAATATCCCCTCGCCTACAAAGCCATGAAAGAAAATCCTGCGGAGCTGATCGTTGTAGCGACCAACGCCATCACCGGCAAGCCTGCCTATTTCGACAGTTCCTGGATGGACGAAGACCAGTATGACATTTTCAAGGCCAGCTGTTCGATTCCCGTTGTAAACAAACCGTATCCAGTCGGAGGCATTCCGTTTTTTGACGGTGCGCTTTCCGATCCCGTTCCCATCGACAAAGCCATTGAACTCGGTGCGGATAAAATTGTTCTGATTCTCACCAAGCCCTCGGATCTGGTGCGCTCAAGCCGCAAGGATGTAACATTAGCTTCCTTCATGGGCCATTATCCCCTCGCCGCGCAGGGCCTTCGCGAACGCGCTGCCCGCTACAACAAAGACGTAGAGCGGGCTTTGCAGATGGAAAAGGAAGGCAAGGTTCTCGTCATCGCGCCAAACGATACATGCGGCGTCGATACGCTCAACCGCAATCCGGAACAGCTTCATCATCTTTATCTCAAAGGCTTCAAGGACGGTTTGAAAATTGCCGAATTCATAAAGCCCGAAGAGAAATAGATCTCCGTTTTTTTCGATCCAGCTCTATATACATGCATACCCCGTCCGGGATAAGGCCAGAAGGCAGAATCCCGGACGGGGTATTTCTGTACTGGATTTTTGTTGGGAAACTTTCTGTCCGTATTGTGCCAGACAGAACCGGACGTTCTGGCCAAAGGGACGGACTTACTGAGAATCTCTATCCTCGTCTGCAAAGAAGGTCGGGACCATCCGTTCGTTATACTGCGTGGAAACGATACCGGCATCGGACAGGCGGGAATACACGCCCGCAAAATGGCCGTTATACACATACAGACCGGTCAGGTTGGCGTAGCTGATAAAGCCGTGATCGCTCAGCAGGTCAATGTTTTCGCTGCGATAATGCGGCACGTATTCCTGGACAATGAACGGCTGTCCTGTCAGATCTTCGAGCAGCTGCTTCCAGCGCTCCTGGGAAAGATCGACACCCGCGTACACGCCTTTGGCGCCATAGCCTTCCTTCGGTTTAATAATCCACTGATCCTTATGTTCGAGAAGCCGGGTAAGATCGGCATCACTCAGATCCATGGACTGCGGCAGGTGCGCATCGAGAAACACGCATTCCTGCGGCGTGAAATACTGGCGAAGCACCGGCGAAAACAGAGCTTCGCTGATCGCCTTGGAGTGAATGACCTGCGTCTGGAAATTGCCGACCAGAACGACGGCCTGTTTGCGAACGGCTTCCAGAAAATCCGTCGATTCATCGTATTTTTCCAGAACGTCGCTCGTCACCGCCCGACGGTAAATCGCGTCAAACGCGGTATTCGTCTTTTTGCTTCGAAGTGCCTTTCCATCGAACACAAAATCGCGGACATCCACGACTTCGCAGACATAGCCTTTGGCTTCAAACAAGTCGCGAAACGCGTACAGCTCGGGCAGATAGGCCTTTTCCAGATAATCGCTGATCGCAATGGCAGGCTTGTCTTCCACTCCGGCTTCCTTCACGTCCTGCAGAAAACTTTCGGCCCAGCTGTCCATCAGTTCCTGATGACGCA
Source organism: uncultured Allobaculum sp. (assembly GCF_948576815.1). NCBI lineage: Bacteria > Bacillati > Bacillota > Erysipelotrichia > Erysipelotrichales > Erysipelotrichaceae > Allobaculum > uncultured Allobaculum sp. Next base: position 5,883 of record NZ_CAPAEZ010000075.1, on the reverse strand, counting down.
CAGCCGGTTTCAGATCGTTCCATACATTGTTCAGCGCCATGAATTCGTCCATCATCTGGTTTTCATACATGGCGGACGTTCCGTCGGTGTTGAATTCGCAGACTTTGAACGAGCCGTCGTCTTCGTTATAAAAAATGTCGATGCGAAGCATGGGAATCGCGCTCGAATAGCGGTTATCGATCTGAATCAGTTCTTCGAGTTTCGCATCAAAACCGAACAGTTTTCGCACCTCGGGATTTGCTTTGTAGGCGGCAATCGTCTTTTCAAAAATGCCATAAAACTGATCGCAAAGATGCGCAAACGCTTTTTCATCCGCATCGGAAAAGAACTTTGGCATGTGCAGCGTCCGCGTGTAAATGGCCACCGGATTCACCGCGCCGGGTACTTCGTATTCGAGCGGCGAGTTCTGAATGGCGCGCGACGTTTTCAGGGCGCTCAGATGACTTTGCGTCGGATTCTGCCGAATATGCCCCAGCCAGCTTTGTTCCAGTTTCGTAACTGCTTTAGACTTCATTACTCACGCTCACTTCACGTAAATCGAAGCCTTCAGCTGATCAAGCTTTTCCTTGCCTAGCAGGGCTTCGATCAGAGCATAGGCAAAGTCGATCGAGTAGCCCGCGGAACGGCCGGTAATCAGTTTTCCGTCCGTTACGGTTCCCTGCTCTTTATAGCTGCCTTTAAAGTCTTCGTTCATGGACGTAAAGCAGGTGTAGTTCTTGCCTTCCAGCAGGCCCATATGGCCAAGGATCGTCGGAGCGGCACAAATCGCGCCGACAATCTGGTTTGGATTGTTCCAGGCTTCCCGGATGACTTCGAGCGCTTTTGGATTTTTTTCAAGCAGCGCATAGTGCGGACCGCCTGGGATAATCAGGGCATCCGCCTGTGAAAAGTCATAGAGATCCATAGGGATCATTGGAGAATAGATGATTCCAAAGCGGCCGGTTCCTTCGCGCAGGTTGGCCGCGCTGACCAGGTCCACCGCAATGCCGGCTCGTTTGAGCAGAGCAATCGGGCCCATGGCCTCAAGTTCTTCAAATCCGTTGTCCATCAGTACAGCGGCTTTTTTCATAATTACCATCTCTCTTTCTGCAGTTTCATCTTACCTTTTTCGGCGCTCAGGACGGATGCGTTTGCCATAGGGAAATCGCTGTAAGCAAGAAAAATGACATGCTGTCGAGTTTGTTCCTTTCCTTCCCTTCCGCATTCACTTTCTTCTTTTCTTCCTCTGAACCGTTCTGGTTTGTCGAGCCAGCACCGGTCCATCCGTTTTTGAGCGTCTGTTTCTTCGATCCGCTTCTTACGTTCTGCTTCAGAAAGGCAGTCTTTGCGTTTAGACAGTACGGTCGTTCTATCTATCTCTTTCGACTCTTTCGGGCCTGCCTGCTTTTATTGCCTTTCAATTCGGCGATAATGGAGACAGAAGATCTGGAGGTTTTCAAATGAAAAGGTATATGTTTAATTTCAACGTAAAGGATACGCTCGTTCTGGCGCTTCTTTATCTGCTTTGCGGACTGGCGCTCTGCTTCTTCCAGGGCAGCATTCTGACGACCGTCGTCCGCATCATCGGCATTGTTCTGATCGCCTATGGCGCCTACATGCTTTACGTCTATTTCGGCGTCCACAAATCCGCCGATACAGCTCCGATGTTTTCCGGCGTTCCGTCTTTGATTCTCGGTCTGATCATGGTGTGCTGGCCGCATACGATCATCAACTTCATCCCGATCATCGTCGGCGTTCTGCTCGTGATCAACTCGATTGTTCAGATTCAGTCTTCGCTCGTCTTAAAAAGCTATGGCGCTTCGAGCTGGGTATTCTCCCTGGTTGTTGCCCTCTGCCTTCTGGCTCTTGGCATTTTCCTCGTCATCAAACCCGGATCCATCATCGATACGATTATGACGATTGCCGGCGTTGCGCTGATCGTTCAGGCAGTTGTTCTCTGCTTTGACGCCTTTGCGACACGCAAGAGCCGCTAAGCGCCATTTATTGCAATTCACATTTCTTCGGTTTTAAAAGCACCGGCTGTTCGATCCCGATCAGCCGGTGCTTTCGTCTAGTATGGAAGCTTCATTTGAATCGCATCGGAATGAATCAGGCGTTTTCCAGCAAAACCAGCTTTTCGAGAAGACCTTCTTCTTCCAGCTGCGCTTTGAGTTCCTGAAGCGTCTTTTGATCGATGCGATCGTTTTGTGCGCTGTAAAGGGCTTCTGCCAGAGCGCACAGTGCGGTGGAATGCAGGATTTCATTCATGAGACTTCCTGCCAGAACGCGCTGCTTTCTGTCGTTGAGAATGGAAAAGTCAAATGAAGTATCCGAGGCAAAGCGTGTGTAGTCTTCCAGCCGGGTATCGTCGGGACGATTAAAGCCGGGCACGCCAAGTTCCGCCAGATACGGACAGACACCTTCACGAAGCAGGCTGAGAAGCGCCTTGGCTAAAAACAGAACGGACGCGCTCAGATCCGGATTTTCCATGTCTTCATAGTAAATTTCCAGATCCATCGCCGCTTCCAGAAACTCTCTGGTCTGCGCATCCATCGCCGTGCACAGAATCGGACGGAAACCAAAGAAGGCATCAATTGTCGGCTCTTCTTCATCCTCTTCAGTTTCATCCTCTTCGCCTTCGGCTTCTTCTTCGCTTTCCTCTTCTGCGGTCTCTTCTTCTGCGGTCTCTTCTTTTTCAGCTTCCTGTTCTTCGCTTACGAATCCAGCCGGCTCCTCTTCCAACGGATCAGCGCTCTGGTTTACGGAATCTGGATCGGCATTTTCTTCCATACGCTCTTCTTCAACGCCGCTTTGCGCGCCGTTTTTCTGTTCAGAATCGGTCTCTGTCTCCGGCTGTCCTGTACTCTCGGTATTAAACATGTCCGAGAGATCGGACATCTGCCTTGCAAGCGTCTGCATATCCATGTTCTGGGCAAGATTGTGCGCCTGCTCCAGAATCTGTTCCTTTTCTTCGTCGCTCATCGCATTCAGCATTTTCTCAATCGCGCCGGACGCTAAAAAATCAAACATACCCATATTCTGTTGTCTCCTCTCTTCCAGAGCGTTAACGGACTGGCTTCTTCTTTATTGTTTCCATTTTAGGACAGACGCCCTGCCGCACCAAGAAATCCGAAATTTCCTCCAGGCGAGCACAGGCGGACGCACCCGGTCGACATGGAATAAAGAAACAGGACAAAAAGAAATGCGGCTCTGATCGTTCAGGTCCTTGATCGGATCTTTGCATCAGAGCCGCAAATCGGTTCAGAACAGCGTATGTTCCCAGATCCGCTTCGCCATGCCGGGTAAAAGCGGATCGCGTCAGATTACATCAGTTTACGGAACAGGTCCTTCATGTCCGCAACGGAGGTTTCTCTCGGATTTCCCGGACGGCACGCATCTGCATAGGCGGATTCGGCAAGGAAATCGAGATCTTCTTCGCGCAGCGCATCCAGCTTTTCTGGAATGCCTACGTCGGCGGAAAGTTTCTTCACCGCGTCAATGGTAGCTTTGCGGTATTCCTTTTCGCTCATGCCCGTCGTATCGACGTCCATGGCTTCCGCAATTTTTCTGAACTTATCGCCGGTTGCTTTCTGGTTGTATTCCATCACGATGGGCGGCAGGATTGCGCACGCTACGCCATGGGGCGTGTTGTAGAACGCACCGAGTGTGTGCGCCATGGAGTGGGCAATGCCCAGGCCGACGTTCGAGAACGCCATGCCTTCACGGCCTTCGGGGTCGTTTTCGACCGTCTTGCGCAGATTCTGGCTGATCAGGTGAATGGCTTCCAGGTTGAGGCAGTCGGCCAGTTCCCAGGCCGCTGCGGTCGTGCAGCCTTCAATTGCGTGCGTCAGCGTATCCATTCCGGTTGCAGCTCTGAGCCCTTTAGGCATGGAACTCATCATGTCGGGGTCAACGATCGCCACGTTAGGAATGTCGTTCGTATCGACACAGACGAATTTACGCTTGCGTTCTGGATCGATGATCACGTAGTTGATCGTCGCTTCGGCAGCGGTTCCTGCTGTCGTCGGGACAGCAATGGTGAAGACAGTCGGATTTTTCGTGTCGGCAACGCCTTCGAGCGAGCGAACGTCCGCAAACTCAGGGTTGTTGATGATAATGCCGATGGCTTTGCCGGTATCCATGCGCTTCCTCCGCCGACGGTAATCATGGAGTCTGCACCGGATTCCTTATACGCTTTGACGTCGTGCTGCACATTTTCGATGGTCGGGTTGGGCTGGATGTCGAAATTGACTGTGTAGTCCATGCCGTTCGCGTCGAGCAGATCGGTAATTTTCTTCGTTACGCCAAATTTCACCAGATCCGGGTCGGTCGCGATAAACGCTTTTTTGAAGCCTTTGCTTCGGACGATTCCAGGAATTTCCTGAATCACCCCTTTGCCGTGATAGGAAACGGCATTGAGAACAAAACGATTTACCATTTTCTTTTTCTCCTGTTTTTGATGTAACCCTTTACATTTCTGGATATAAAACATATATCGCAATTTTTATGCCGTATGGGGGGAGAAAAGCGGTATATATCGTCAAAACCAGCGAGTTGTGCCTGCAGCGCTTCTTTAAAACCATGTGTCCGCTATACGGCAAACGGCAGGCCCTTTGCGGCCTGCCGTTTTCTCATATTCTTTTTCGATTGTGTATCTGTATTCGATCAGTCTGTAAACATTTCGCTGGAAAGATAGCGATCGCCGGTATCGGGAAGGAGCGCCACAATGAGCTTGCCTTCGTTTTCCAGACGGGAAGCCAGTTCTAAAGCCGCGGCTGCCGCCGCGCCGGAGGAAATGCCGGCCAGAATACCTTCCTTGCGCGCCAGATCCCGGCCCGTTTTCAGCGCGTCTTCGTCGCTGACTTCGATCACTTCGTCATAAATCGAGCGATCGAGCGTATCCGGAATGAAGTTGGCGCCAATGCCCTGCAGCTTGTGCGGACCGGCTTTGCCGCCCGAAAGCAGCGGAGAGCCGGCGGGTTCGACCGCCACGATTTTCACATTCGGATTTTTTTCCCTGAGGTATTTTCCGACACCGCTGAGCGTTCCGCCCGTGCCGACGCCGGCAACAAAAATGTCGACCTTGCCGTTCGTGTCTTCCCAGATTTCCGGACCGGTCGTCAGATAGTGCGTTTCAGGGTTGTCCGGATTTTCAAACTGACCCGGTACAAAGACATCGCCGATTTCTTTTCCGATTTCTTCGGCTTTGGCTACCGCGCCGGCCATGCCTTCTCTGCCTTTGGTCAAAACGACTTCCGCGCCGAAGGCCTTAAGCAGATTGCGGCGTTCTATCGACATAGAATCCGGCATAACAATAATCGTGCGATAGCCTTTGCGTGCGCCCACGAGCGCTTCGCCGATGCCGGTATTTCCGGAAGTGGCTTCAATAATGGTCATGCCTTTTTTCAGGCGCCCTTCTTTTTCGGCTTTTTCAATCATGTGCAGCGCAATGCGGTCTTTTGCGGATCCGCCCGGATTGAGCGCTTCCAGCTTGAAGACCACGCGGGCTTTCGAATCGTTTTCCTGTTCCAGTACACCGGCTTCCACCAGGGGCGTATTGCCGATCACATCCAGAATCGTCTCATGAATTTTCATTGGAAATCCTTTCTTGCCAGCCTGAACTGGCTTTTACTTTTGGGATCAGCCTGGGAGCACTCCCGCATGACGACCGGACCCCGTCGTCTGCCGCAGTCCGCTCAAAAGCCGTCCGTTTTTTATCGTCCTGTTTCCATCCTATCGCTCTTCATCGAGAGTGAGAGTGCGGCGTCTGGAAAATGTCCCTTTTCCCGGCTTTCCTGAGCGATTTTGAAAAAGTCTGTTTCTGCCGAATCTTTTTCTTTCCGCTTTGCAGCCAATGCTGTTCACTTAAGCTTCACAAGCTCACTTACAAATCAGGTTAGTTCC
>NZ_CAPAEZ010000074.1:0-12874 GCF_948576815.1 uncultured Allobaculum sp. | reverse complement strand
CTAGAAAGGCAAGGCACTGCTCACTTGTGAAGCTTAAGTGAACAGCATTGCTTTTTTTCTAAAGCAAAAAACAAAAGCAGCTGCGAAACCAATACGAAACCAGTAAAAGGAGGCGTTCATGTCCACCCCTTCCCCTGAACTTTCCGCGAAGAAAGCTGACCACCCTAAAATTGTGGTTGCCGCCCATAAGCCGTATCCCATGCCGGACGATCCGCTGTATCTGCCTGTACAGGCGGGCGCAAAAGGCAAAGACTCCATCGGGTTTGCCCGCGACGATCAGGGCGACTCGATCTCGTCGGCCAATCCGTATTTAAGCGAGCTGACCGCCCTGTACTGGGCGTGGAAAAATCTGGACGAATCGTGCGATGCCTTTGGACTGGCCCATTATCGCCGCCACTTCAAAGGCGACGCGCCCATCCCGTCTTTAAAATGCAAGGTGCTTTCGCAAAAACAGGCCGTCGAACTTCTGCACGACTGCCCGGTCATTCTGCCCAAAAAGCGACGCTACTATATTGAAACGCTCGAATCGCATTACGCGCATACGCTCGATCCAGCGGATCTCGATCTGCTGGCGCAGGTGATCCGCGATCAGTATCCCGAATACGAACCGGCGCTGTATGCCCACTTGAAAAAACGCAGCGGTCACATGTTCAATATGTTTTTAATGGAGCGTTCCCTGGCCGACGCGTACTGCACGTTTCTTTTTGGGGTGCTTGAAGAAGTCATGCGGCGGGCGCATCTCGAAGAAAAAGACGCGTTTGCGGCCCGCATGCCCGGACGGATCAGCGAATTTCTGCTCGATGTCTGGATTGATACCAATGAAATCTGCTGCATCGAAATTCCGCTGACCAGCACCGAACCGGTCAACTGGTTCAAAAAAGGAAGCGCTTTTCTCAAAGCCAAGTTTTTCTCGAAAAAATATTCCTCTTCCTTTTAGCCGGACTGCCCATGGCTGGCGTACAGTCTTTACGGATCTTTGTCTGCTCAATACGAGCCAACCGAATTCACCCGCAGGCTGGTATGGCTTACGCGATCCGGTATTTTAAGCGGGGCCGCTCTGGCGAAACGTACAGAACTGTCGGTTTCATCCCCGACCGTTTTTGCTTAAAATGAAAAGCTATAAACTGCCGGCACGCCTTTGCGCGCGGCAGACGTCGCCCTTTGTCCCCTGACTTTTTGTTAAGATAAAGGACGTATACAGTTTTCCGTCTGCCCCGCGGCTTTTGCCGGCGGATTTTGCAGACCGAACATCGTATCTTCACTGGATTCGAACCCTTTGCTTCAGCTTTATCCATCCCCTTCAGAAAGGCAGGTATGTTATGCGACACGTTCACCCCAGAAAATCCAGCCATCCTTCCAGAGGATTCCAGGCGGCTTCGATTATTCTTTCGATTCTGCTGGCCGGATTTACGGCTTTTGCGGTTTATGAACTGATCACCCTGAATATCTTTCCTACCCAGATCACCTGGGGCCTGAGCGCCATTCTGGTCGTTCTGGCCATTCTCATCATTGCGATGCAAATCTGGCTGACCCGGAAAAAAGGCGCCCGCATTCCGGTAACGATTCTTACCGTCGTGATTATTGCGGCCATGGGCATGGGCGGCTTTTATGTTTCCAAAGCCACCAGCCTCTTTTCGACCGTGACCGATCTTTCCCCGGCTTCGCAGTACGTGGTGGAAATTATTGCCATGAAAGATTCGAGCTGCAATGATGTCGAAGATCTCAATGACAAGAAAATCGGCATTTTGCGTACCGTTGCCCGTACGTATACGGACGACATGGTCAACGTTCTCAACAGCAAGAACGTTCCGTTCAACGCCTCCGAATACGACGGCATCGTCGATATGGCCAACGCGCTTTACGATCACCAGATCGAAGCGATGATTCTTCCGTCCGCCTACCGCGGTCAGATTTCCGACTCGGATGACCGTTTCAAGAGCTTCTACGACGATACGAAAGTCGTCTTCTCCGCCGCTTTTGAAACGAACAGCACGACGACCACAAAAACCGTTGACGACATCAACTCGACGCCGTTTAACGTGCTGATTACCGGAACGGATTCCCGCAACGGCTTTGGCGAAGTCGGCCGAAGCGATGTGAACATGATCGCTTCCGTCAACCCGAAAACCCATGTGGTTCTTCTCACCAGCATTCCCCGCGACTACTACGTCGAAACCGCCTGCCCGGCTGAAAACGGCTGCGCAGCGGGCCAGATGGACAAGCTGACGCACACCGGTCTGCACGGTACCGAAACGACAAAAGCCACGATCGAGAAGCTGCTCGGCATCGAAATCAACTACACGATGCAGGTCAACTTCAGTTCGGTCATCAACCTCGTTGACGCCTTAGGCGGCATCGATATTAATGTGGCACCTGGCTATGCGGTTCCGTCGTTTTACACGGATTCCCGCTATGGCGTACAGGAAGGCATGAACCACCTCAACGGCGAACAGGCTCTGGCCTACGCCCGTGAACGCTACGCCTACAGCGAAGGCGACCGTCAGCGCGTGAAAAACCAGCAGCAGGTTCTCATGGCTGTCGCCAGAAAGGTGCTTTCCCCAAGCATCATTACCAGCTACCCGTCCTTAATGGACGCTTTGAGCGGCGCCTTCCAGACCGACCTTTCCGAAGAGGAAATCAAGGCCCTTCTCCAGAAACAGATTCAGGATAATCCGGACTGGACGTTCCTGACCTACTCGCTCGATGGAACAGGCGAAACAAACTTCTGTGCGGAACTTGGACAGAACGCCTACGTCATGGTTCCGGACTACGAAACCGTAGCGACCGCTAAGAAGCGTATTGACGGCGTTCTCGAAGGCAAGAGCCCGCAGGAAATCGACGATTCGACCGGAAGCGCCGATGACGTCGACAACCAGGCAGCCAACCGCCCGCAGGCCGATTCCGCCGCGTCCAGTACAGCAGACCAGCCGCAGAACGAACCGGATACGGATCCCGGCTATACCGACGCCATCCAGGAAGATCCTGGCTATGACGCGCCGATTGACAATACGCCGCAGGTAACGCCGCCGGTGCAGCAGCCTGTCAATCCGCTGCCCGATCCCGTACCGACTCCGCCCGCACCGGATCCAGTCGTTCCGGATCTGCCGCCAGCGGAAGAACCGCTCCCCGTACTTCCCGAACCGGAAGCCTGATTGAAAGAATTCAGCCTCTCTCCAATGCGGAAAGAGGCTTTTTTCATGGGCGATTCCGGATACGCTCTTTGAAGCGTTCTGTATCTTTTTAACCCGGCTTGCTTCATTTCTTTCATTTGTTTGCGTTTTCAATATGCGTTTGTTTTCGCCCGAATTGGCTAGTAGAATAGAGGGCGAATCAATCCGCGAAAATGGCTGTGCAATTGTTTTTGAACTGACAGCTTTCGCGGCATCCCGTATCCTGCTAGGCAGGAGATCTTTCGCCCCGCGCTTTTTTTTGAGAAGAGCCCGGGCTGAATTCTGACTCTGCTTTTTCATTTGCCCGCTTCCGCAGCGGCCGGCTGTCTGTTCAAGAGGCTGCCCTGTGCTGGTCCGGGTGTTTAAGAAAGGAAAAATTGCTGATATGAAATCTAATGTCCGCTCTCTGGCAGCTCTGCTGCTCTCCGCCTCTCTTTCTCTGGGAACCTTCCCTGTATTTGCTCAGGAGAATACCGCACCGGAAGAAGAAACTTCGACCGTAACGGATTCTTCCGCTGCAGATGCCGCAAACGAAGAGGCGCTGAAAGGGGAAAACGATCCGGGAACCAGCCCGTCCGGTACTCCGTCCAAGCCGATTCCCGTAGAAAAAAACCAGAACAATCAGACGGAGAAAAATCCGGCTGCGGATTCTTCCGATTCCAGCTCGGACTCTTCGGATTCTTCCGACTCTTCTTCGGAAGAAAAATCGGAGTTTGTAGAGTACACATCCTCCGCTTTTGACAAGGAAAAGAACACGCTGACCTGCACGTTTACCGTGAAAAAAGTTCCGACATCGCTGGCCTTCCAGCTGAACTGGGTTCAGACCGCCGGCGGCGATGCTGAAATTGATCCGGAACCCGCTTCCATTACGGTCGCAAACAAAGCGATCGAGATCGACGGACGCGATCAGACGACTTCGGACCTCGACGGAAAATACCTGTATTCCTTCTCCGCGGATCGGCTTAAGGATCTGCGCGACGGCGACGTTGTCGTCTTCACCTTCAACGCCTATTCCGGAAGCAAGGATGTAGAAATCCGTACCACTTCCCAGGTGTATGCCGGTAAAAACGCGACCGACGCTTCCCACGACGAAATGCAGGAACAGAGCTGCGATTTTGAACTAACCAGCGACTGGTCCTCCGTTTCCAGCAATTACTCCGCACAGGATGCGACCTGGACGCTCGATCTCAAAGCCAGCCAGAAGCCAAAATCGCTCAGCGTTCGCTTTGAATCCAGTCCGGAAGCTCTGCTGATCAAGGATCAGACTTCCGGCTCCAGCGAATCCGCCCGTCTGCCGGAAGTCACCGTTACCGTAGACGGAAAAGAAATTGACGGCGTAAAAACCGAACTTCAGACGAAAAGCAAAGCCGATTCCAGCACTTCGGATTCTTCGAATTCGTCCAGCTCCCAATCCAGCACCAAAACCGCTGCCAGCACAAACGGCGTTCTCGTAACGCTCCCGCAGAGTGCCGTAGATGCCATGACAGCAACCTCCAGCATCAAGTTTGTCCTGAAGCTGAACCGCAACGCTCCTGCCGGTGACAGCCGTATCCTGGCCGATGTCGACAACGGCATTCATACCATTCCTTACGAATCCAAGGATGCGTTCCGTTTTGTCTGCGACCCAGTGACCGGCTACGAATCCTACAACAAGAACGATCAGACGATGACCATCAATCTGACGCTCAAAAACAAACCGGAAAAAATGGTTCTGACCTTCACCCAGGAACAGGGTACGTATCTCACAGGCGTTAAAACCGTGAAAGTGGACGGAACCGAAGTAAAACCGGAAATTGCCGAATCTACCAACGATAAGAAACAGAAAGTCTATACCGTTACCTTCAACGCCGATCAGGTGAAGAACATGAAACCGGACACCAAGATCAGCGCGATCCTTTCCTTCAACCCGCCTGCTTCCGGCAGCGGAACCGAACAGATCATTCTCGGCTTTAACGACGGCATGATCGAACGCAACTGGAACACCGATCCGTTTAACGTAGAAAAAGCGGCACAGCCCAAATCGAGCGGTGCAGACACAGCTACCCAGACGAACCTGTACCCGATGATCGGTCTGTTCATCGGCGCTCTCGTTGCCCTTGGCGCATTCTTCATCATCACCCGCAAAAACAATAAAGGCGCGAAATAATCGACGCCCTGCCAAATAAACGCTCTGAATACGCGGGCCATCCTTGAACACTCCCTTGAACAGGCTGCTTCAAGAACACCCGCCGGACGGAATACAAAATATACAGCCCCGCTTTCTTTGCCAGAACGAACTGGAAAGAAAGCGGGGCTGTTCTGTTTCCAACGCTTGATCCGAGGATCAGGAAAGTGAGGACTGCTGCTTCGAACGCTTACGGTCGCCGGACACTCTGCGGCCATGCTCGCGGATTTCTTCCCAGTCTTCGAGCAGTTCATCCATCAAAAACGCGTACGCCTGCTCATCTTCCTCGCAGGCCAGGTGAGCCAGAGCGGAAAGCGCGGAATAGAGAATGTATTCTCTGGGATATTCCACGACGTAGGGATGCACCTGAACGATCTTCCGATCCAGATCGACCTGCATCGGCCATGGCTGATCGGCATGAATCTCCAGTACGGGAAAAGGTCCATCCAGTCCGGCGGCTGCCAGAAGATCCGCCGAATCGGCCCAGGCTTCTTTATAGGCGATCTGCAGGCGCGCATTAAGATCTTCGCGAATGAGCGTACGGATGTGGTCAAAAACGTCCAGGCTGGACGTATAGATGCGGTATACGCTTTCCTCAAGCTTGCAGAAATCTTTACCCGGTAAAATTTCTTCGTGACAGGGGAAACCGAAAATTGTGCGCACAGAGAACGGATACCCGTTTTCCTCACCCAGATCGATTGGACGGGAAAAGTCCCGGTTTCGAATCCGCGTCGCAATCTGACAGAGAAGATCCGCTTCTCGAGACTGCAGACTCGACAGAATTTCTTCTTCTTTCTCATATAGCGAAAGAGAAATATGCAGGGACAGATCCTCCCTGACGTACAGAACAGGGGCCGGAATAGCCTTCCATTCGATGGTGATCGGAAACGGTCTCTGTCCGAGCATCAAAAGCCGTTCTCGTCGTATTTTCATATCTTTCGTATTATTCTTTCCCATTTTACTAGGCCTCTTGGTATGAATACGATGATATATCCGATGAGTTCAGCCGTGCATTTTTGAGCGCTCATAGTACATTTTTTGACATTTTCCAGCCTTTTTTGGCAAAAATGTATAGAACTATTTTTTTATGAGCATTAAAAAAAGCATCCTGGTTATAAAATCCAGAATGCGGGCCTTTAGGCTTGTTTCTGCGGACAGGCGGTCAGCTTGCCCACGTATTTATTTTTTTCCTTTAGATCATTCGCCGCGGTCTTTCTCGCACCGAAGCAGTTTCTGCTTTTCCTGGATCAGCTTTTCCAGTTCATCAAGAATCGCTGAATCCTCGGTCTGACGAATGAAGTTCATCGCCAGCTCATAAGAGGCATTATCTGCCAGAGACTGGGCAATGTACTGACTTTGCGAAATAATCGGCTTAAACGTACGCGTCAGTGCATTTTTGTGATAGCTGAATCCAGCTACCTCAATAAATCCGAGCGTCTGTAATTTTTTGAGTACGATCTGGATCGTATTCCGGCTGAGTTCCGGGGAAGCCAGCAGAATTTCGTGTGCAGATATAGGCTGTTCGCTGTTCCAAAGAATATTCATTATTTGGGATTCGCGTTTGGTCAGTCCGTTTTGTTCCATAAATTCATCTCCCTATTGCGTAAAAATTCAATCCGGTTAAATCGCCGATTGAGTTTAACCACTTTTCCACCATCTTCATTTTAGTAAAACGAAATTTTTTGAACAACGATTATACAAAAGAACAGACAAAAATAATCAAGAATTTCCTACAAAATCCAAATCTGGCCTCATTTCGGCATTCAGCTGACCGTATTGGAAGAAGCGCTCTCGTTTTTGGATGCAGAATCTGCTAAAGCGTCTTCGGACAGCTCTTCCCGGATAAATGGCGCGAGAAGGACCTTGCCGGTTCCTCGGTACGTATTCACAAGGCCTTCCTTGCTGAGAAAGGACGCTGTGGCTGAAGAGCCCAGCGTTTCCACGGTCAGCGTCAGGCTGCCCGACCAGGCGATCGCGAAACTGCCGTCCACGCGCAGCACATCGTCGGTAATTTCCACAAGAATGAGCTGTTCTTCCACGCAGGGCGAAAGAATGGCCGCTGTGCCCTCTCCATCCAGACGCATGGAAAACAGGCCTTCCTTGGCAAATACGGCCGAAGACAGACTCGTCCGGCTGGTGACGCTCTGGCGTACGCCGCCGGAGCAGGCAAGAAAGCTGTTGGGCGAAATGACGATGCCGTCAGGCCACTCCGCCAGATCGATCAGCAAAATCTCATCGTCTACCGGCTCGCAGACGATCGTGCCTTCCCCGCGATAGCAGGGGGAGACGGCTTTCTGCCCCGTCATTTTGCCGGTAATCATTTTCCCAAACAGCGAAGTCACGTTGCGCACGCCGCTGTCCATTTCGCAATAACCGACCATCCACTGCATCATGCCTTCCGCAATGCGCACGTCATCGACATCGAGCGAACAGACGAGCTGGCGTTTATGCTTGCCCATTTTCGCCGCAAACCAGGCTTCCATAGCGTTTTCATACGGGATCGAATAATCCAGCTTGTGCTTGAGCACGCGAAACGGGCCGGACTGGTCTTCAACGCTCACGTTAGGGCTTGTGGTCAGATTGTATACGGCGTACATGGCTTTCTCCTTATGGCGATTCACAGACGGATCGCCGCTTTTTCTTCTTTTTCGTTCTCTCTTCTGATTTTACCGTCTGCTCCCGGCTTTTTCGATGAAAGGGTCTGGAATCGGCGGGATCCGCGACTTTGCGCGGGCGCAGATTTCTGCAGACTCCATCTGCGCTTGTCGGGTGTACGGTATTTTTGACAGAAAATTCTCTGCCCGTTAGTATTGGCTATGCACCCTCAACCCCTAGGCCGCCTGTCTGGTGACTCAGCCGCTGAAGATGCGAAAAAAAGATAACTGGATTTATATTCATATATAAAAATGTAAAGGAAAACTATCATGAATTACGGTGAAATTAAAAAATTTGATATTGCCAATGGTACCGGTGTCCGCGTTTCGCTTTTCGTCTCCGGATGCCTCAATCATTGCCCTGGCTGCTTCCAGCAGGAAACCTGGGATTTCGACTATGGAAAGCCATGGACATCCCAGACCGAAGACGAAATCTTAAAAGCGCTGGCTCCGAAGTACATCGACGGCCTGACCGTTCTTGGCGGCGATCCGTTTGAAATTTCCAATCAGGAAGCCGTATCCCATCTGGTTGCGCGCGTTCGTGAAGAACTCCCGGAAAAAACGATCTGGATGTACACCGGCTACATTCTCGACCGCGACCTGCTCGATGGCGGCCGTCGCCACACCCCATGGACCGACACCATTCTGAACAGCCTGAACGTCCTCGTCGACGGCCCGTTTGAGGAAGCCAAGAAAGATCTCTCACTTCTGTTCTGCGGCTCGTCCAACCAGCGTCTGATCGATGTTCCCGCGTCGCTCAAGGCGCAGGATATCGTCCTGTACGATCCGACCTTCTTCGGAAACGGACAGAACTAGCCAGGCCGTTCGCCTAAACGCGTACGATCATCCCATTTGAAAAACCGCTGCCTTTCAGCCGTAAAAAAAGGTGCCTTTCGGCACCCTTTTTTTGTACTTTTCTGAAACTTTACCAGTGTAATACAGTGAAAAAAACTTTGTTTTCGGCTTCAATCCTTGAATCAGTCATCGATTGCGGATACCGAATAGCCGGCTGCGGTTACGGCTTTTGCCAGTGCAGCTGCGCTGAGATCTTTTCCCGTTACAACTGCCTTGCCGCTGGCGAGATCCACTTTTACGGATTCAACGCCTTCTACGCCCTGCAGCGCTTTTTCAACGCGGGCAACGCAATGCTGGCAGGACATGCCGTCAATAGTCAGAGTCATCATCTCACCTCCTTCGCCTGTTTCGTTGCTGGATTTTTCCAGTTTTGCGATCTCTTCAAAAATATCGCCTTCTTCGGGCAGCGTATCTCCGCAAAGGGTAATCTGCTGCGCCGGGGCACTGTAAACCATCCAGGTCAGTTCTGGATAGTCTTTCTTTAAATCATCAAATAAAGCTGTAATTTCGCCTTCGTTTTGCGGATGGAAATCCTTGAGGAAGGCACTCATCTGCGGAATGGCTGTGCGGGTTTCATAGCCGGCGTCCTTTACCGCTTCTTCATAGGCCGAAAGTTCAATCGGACGATCGGCCAGAACGAGGGCTTCGCCCGGTTTCAGCGTGACTTCTGCAGCGCGTACGCCATCGATCTTCTGCAAAGCCTGCGTTACATGCTTCTGGCAATGCGCACACGTCATGCCGTCTACGTCAAAGCGAACGGTCTGTTCTGCCGCCGGTTCGGCATTGCGCGCTGCAGGCGCTGCCTGAGCCGCTTTTGCGGATTTCGCATCGCCCCATACGAGCGGGGTTCCCTTCAGGCCTTTATGCGCCGGTTCGGACGGTTGGGCTGTTTCTGCCCGTTTCTGTGCGGCGGAAGCGGCACTCACTTCGGATGCCAGTGCAGAGGCGGTCATCTCAGCGGACGGCACAGCGGGCAGTTTGGAAATCTGGATGGCTTCCTGCTGCTTTTCGGCTTCTGGGCTTTCCATCTGGGAAATCGCCTTGGCCGGCTTGAAGAAGCGCAGACGCAGGGCATTGAGGCAGACGGTAACCGACGAGAAGGACATCGCTGCAGCGCCGATCATCGGGTTGAGCAGCCAGCCGTTAATCGGGTAGAAGAGACCCATGGCAACCGGGATGCCCAGGATGTTGTAGAAGAACGCCCAGAACAGGTTTTCCTTAATATTGCGAATGGTGGCGCGGGACAGCTCAACGGCAGTAACGACATCGAGCAGATTGTTTTTCATCAAAACGATATCTGCGGATTCCATCGCGATATCGGTACCGGACTGAATCGCAAAGCCGACGTCAGCACGAGTCAGAGCCGGGGCATCGTTAATGCCGTCGCCGACCATGGCCACGATCTTGCCTTCGTCTTCCAGTTTGCGAATAACTGATTCTTTATCGGCCGGCAGAACATCCGAGATGACATTGCTGAGTTCGAGGCCCTGCGAAACCGCCTTGGCGGTCTGCGCGTTGTCCCCCGTCAGCATAATGACATCGATGCCTTCCTTGCGCAGCAGCGCGATGGCATCGCGCGAGGTCGGACGAATTTCATCGGCCGCGCCGATGATGCCGCAAAGTTCATGATCAAAGGCGAAGAAGAGCGGCGTTCCGCCTTTGCGCGCAATTTCTGAAGCAGCTTCGAGCGCTTTTTCATCGAGCGCTACATGTTCTTCGTTCATGAATGCCTGGTTGCCGGCCTGAACGAAAATGCCGTTCACCATAACTTCCAGACCGCGTCCGCCAAAGGCCTTGAAATCCGAGGCCGCATACAGACTGCGGTTTTCTTTTTTGGCTTCTTCCAGAACCGCTTTAGCCAGCGGATGTTCCGAACCGGATTCCGCCGAAGCAGCAATCGTCATAAACGCATCGGCATCGTATCGATCGCCAAACAGGGTGAGGGATACGACGGCCGGTTTGCCGCGGGTAATGGTTCCGGTCTTGTCGAGAACCACGGTATTGACTTTCGCCAGTTCTTCGAGCGCGCCGGCGGATTTGACGAGAATGCCGTACTGCGCGGCTTTGCCGGTCGCGACCATGATGGCCAGCGGCGTGGCCAGACCCAGCGCACACGGGCAGGAAATAACGAGTACGGAAATCGCGCAGTTCAGCGCAAAGCCAATGCTGTGGCCGGCGATCAGCCAGCCGATCAGGGTAACAAGAGAAATGCCGAGAACGACCGGAACGAACACGCCGGAAACCTTGTCGGCCAGACGCGCGATTGGTGCCTTGGAGTTGCCGGCTTCATCGACCAGCGAAATAATTTGAGAAAGCGTCGTATCGGAACCGACTTTCGTCGCCCGCATGACAAACGAACCGTTCAGGTTGGTCGAAGCGGACATGACCTCGTCGCCGATGGCTTTTTCGACCGGCATCGATTCGCCGGTAATGGCCGACTGGTCCAGCGTACCGGAACCTTCCACAACGGTACCGTCGACTGGAATCGAGGCACCCGGAACAATGCGGACCAGATCTCCGGCGCGGACGTCTTCCGCCGGGATTTCCACAAAGTCATCCCCGCGTTTTACAAATGCGGTTTTCGGCGCCAGACTGACCAGTTTGGCCAGCGCGTCGCCGGTTTTGGATTTGGAGCGCGCTTCGAGATACTTGCCCAGAGAAACCAGGGTAACGATCATCGCCGCACTTTCAAAGTACAGCGCGTTCATGCCGGAATGGATCAGTTCATGATCCATCGTTCCATAGCCGTACGCCATGGTGAGCAGGCCGTAAAAGCCGTAAATAAAGGATACAGAAGAGCCGACCGCAACGAGCGTATCCATATTCGGGCTGCCGTGAAGCAGAGTTTTAAATCCGTGCGTGAAGAAATCCCGCTGAATGAACAGGATTACCGTGGACAGGAACATCTGGATGCAGGCATCGGCCATCATCCATTCCATATCCATTAAAAAGGAGAACACTCCCAGCATTGGAAGCATGGAGAAGCAAAGCAGAATTGCCAGCAGAATAAGCGAAGAAATCAGCTTTTTCTTTTTGTCTTCCGTTTCCTTGCGAATGCGTTCGCTTCGATCTTCCCAGATCTGCGCGGCACTTTCCGGTTTGGAGGAACCCGTTTCCGCCTGCTGAAGCGTGGCGGAATAGCCGGCATCGGCTACCGCTTTTTCAATCTCGGCCGGATTGACGAGCTTTGGATCGTATTCCACCCGCATGTTCTGTGCGAGCAGAGACACGTCCGCGCTTTCGACGCCGTCCAGTTTGGAAACGGCCCGGGTAACGGCTGCCTGGCAGGAAGCACACGTCATGCCGGAAACGTCAAAGACTTGTTTTTCCATCTCTTTTTCCATAGGACCATCCTTTCTATACCGTGATTCTTTATGTTCCATACAGTCTGTACACCGGCGAAATCGACTTGCGGCTCCGCCTTTTTCGGATGGGAAATCCGATGGAAAACCGGACAGAAGCAAGGCGCCGCAAATCGGAGTCGATTCAGACTGCAGCCTTCAAAATCAAAAACATCGTAAAAGAAACTTCCATCGATATCCCGGATAATGCCTGTTCTCTGAGCGGTGCAGAAAACTGCAGCGAGTGCATAAAGATCAGCACTCACGTCCCCTGAGTGCTTGCAGAGCCATTGTAGCACGCTCTTTTCGATCGGTCTTCTCAGAAGTTTACTTAAACAAACTCGCAAAAAAACGCTCTTTTCTGGAAGCGCTTTTCCAAATGCTGATTTTCGTTTCCAAATCGTTATTTTTTTAGCGTCAGTATGAATTTTTTGGTATATTTTCCCGCGGGCTTAGACAAATGTAAGCGGATGTATTAATAGCAAAAACAGCGCAGGTCCAATGGATATACGGATTTTCCGTCATGATTGTATTTTTTAGCGAATAATTTCAAATTTTCATCGAATAGATATATTCCTTTAAAAAATTGCGTATTTTATACTTTTTGAGTTTGATGAGCATTTTTTTGCTAAAATAGCAATGCTGTTCACTTAAGCTTCACAAGTGAGCAGTGCCTTGCCTTTCTAGTTT
>NZ_CAPAEZ010000073.1:0-12908 GCF_948576815.1 uncultured Allobaculum sp. | reverse complement strand
AACTAGAAAGGCAAGGCACTGCTCACTTGTGAAGCTTAAGTGAACAGCATTGTGCAGAAGGCATAAAAAAACGCCCGGACGAATCCGGACGTACAAACGTCTGAGCAAAAGTCATAAGCCATGTTCTGTTCTTTTCGCGAAAGCAAAAAGCCGCAGCAATTTATCTATGCGTACGCATCTGTCTCTGGCTTCAGTTGGCCTCGGACAGTTCCCCTACCAAATTTGGGTTTCTCGCTTGAGGGGTTTACCCGTTCCACCTTTTTCGTTTCCGAAAAAGCTTCGTCTCTGTGGCACTTTTAAAGACGTCGGCCATGAAAGGAGGATTCCTTTTTTAGGCTTCCGTACAGCCGTATGTTCTTGCGAACACCCCAGTCTTATTGATTCGGCTGGCACAAACACTACAGTCATCGCAGACTGTGCGAGCATGGACTTTCCTCTGGCAGTCAGGCTGCCAGCAGCTGCGTCGTTCTGTTCAGAACCATTTGTCGATTCAAAGAATCGATTAAAATTAAAATTAGTGCGAAGCGAATACAGCCGCTTCCAGACGGGCTACGCGCTCTTCGAGCGTGAGCGGTTCGGCTTTCTCTTCTTCTTTTTCTTCTTCGGCTGCCGCTTTAGCTTCTTCAAGCGCCTTGGCGCTGGCTTCCGCCTGCTCTTTGGCTTCCTGGGCCTGGCTGGAGAGCGCTTCGTTTTCCGCGGTCAGGTTTGCCACCTGTTCCGTGAGCGCCTTCAGCTGTTCCTGAAGGTCGGCGAGTTTTGCGGCCTGGTCCTTGTTTTCCTGTTCAAGCTGGACCACGCGTTCGTTGGAATGAATCAGTGCGGAGGAGAGTTCTCTGCTCTGATCATCAAAATCCTGATAATCTTCAATAATATCGTCCAGGAACGAGTCAACCTGATCGGCGTCGTAGCCTTTTTCCTTGGACGGGAATTCCTTATCGTAAATCTGCTGGGCGGTTAATCTGAATGCCATGTGAACTTCCTCCATTGCGTTTGTCATTATATCAAATGAAAAGAAACACCTCAATCCTTAAGGTTCCTTTCTTGTGATTTTATAGTATAATTTCACAATATGTGACTCCATCGTCTTACGCTCGTGAAAGCCGAATTTAAGAAAACGAAAACAAACACTTAATATCCTTTAAATAAAGCGGGAATATCCTGAATATGTCTTTTTGCATGGAACGGGACGAGCCGTCTGGTTCGTTGAAAGCGCCATGGTTTTTCTATATAATTCAGACGATGAGTCAGATAAAATATCCCGCCGGAATGCACAAGGCGCAGGGCGTGCGCCGCATGAGCGACAACCATGCAGACCGGGGGTCCAGTCTGGAAGACGATCTCAACGCTTCCAATCTGTACTACCGGGAGATGAAGCGGGCCCTGATCTATAAAAAGCCGACCCCTGTACAGGTCGTCCATGTGGACTACCCCAGCCGGGGCCGTGCGAAAATCACGGAAGCCTACTATCGAACGCCCTCCACGACCGACTACAACGGTCTCTATCGAGGAAGATACATAGACTTTGAAGCCAAACAGACGCAGAACCGTACAAGCTTTCCTAAATATCTCGTCCAGGAACATCAGATTGAACACCTTCAGCGTGTTCAGGAACAGGGCGGGATCGGTTTTTTTATTGTACGCTTTACAAGTCTGATGCAAACGTATCTGGTCGATGCCGGCGATCTGATCGCCGCACACCAGCAGACGCAGGCGAAATCCATTCCTGTTTCATGGTTTGAACAGAATGGGATTCTGCTTAAAGAAGGACTTTATCCAAGAGTCGACTACCTGTCTGCAGTCGACGAGAAATATGCAGCTTATTATATGGAAACCCCTTTGAAAGGAGACAAATAGAAAATGGCACAGCAGCAACACGGGCGCCAACCTTCCGCCCGCCCTACTGGCAAGCCGCGAAAAACGCTCGATGCCTGGAACAAGATCGCGATCGCCGTTCTGACCCTGTTTCTGGTCGGATGCGTTTCGGTCTTCTTCGTGCTCGTCAATATTATTAACGACCCGGAAGGCATGCGCTTTTCCAAGGACGGCTTGTCCACATTATCCAACTCCCGAATCTTTGATGATTCCGGAAACATGTTTTATGAATTTGGTTCCGAAATCCGCGACGACATTACGTACGATCAGCTTTCGCAAAATGTCATCGACGCCTTCCTGGCGGTAGAGGATTCCCGTTTCTTTACTCATAACGGTTTTGACCTTCCGCGTTTCACGGCAGCCGCTCTTTCCAACCTGCAGAGCGGAAGTCTTGGCCAGGGCGGTTCGACACTGACCATGCAGATGATCGACAACGCCTTCACCAAAAACCAGGAAGCCAAGCTGGAAGCGGAAAAAGGTTCGCTTTCCACCCTCGATAAAATCAAGCTGAAGATCCAGGAAATCTACCTGGCTCTCATTGCGGAACAGACCATCGACAAGGAAGACATTATGGAGTTCTACCTGAACCGAATCTGGTTTGGTTCCGGAAACAACACACGAGGTATACAGAAAGCCGCGCGCTACTACTTCGATAAGGATGTCTCGCAGCTGAACCTTGGCGAAGCCGCCTTCCTTGCCGGAAGCATCAACGCGCCGTTTACCAACAACCCGCTCAACAACATCCACAACGCGTCGGATGAAACCGATACGATCGACCATCTCGCCGCCGGACAGGAGCGAAGAAACACGACGCTTCAGCTGATGCTCAACCACGGCTACATCACCGAAGAGGAATACAACCTCGAAAAGAACGCAGATCTGGCGTTCGCGCTGAACTATCACGAAACCATTTCCGTTGACCCGAACCAGGCCTACATTGACCAGGTCATTCAGGAAGCACAGAGCCTGACCGGTCAGGACCCGGCCATTATCCCGATGGACATTTACACCGCTCTGAATCAGGGCGCGCAAAGCGAGCTCGATAAGATCATGAACGGCGAAGTCGTCGCCTTCCCGAACGAGATGATGGACTTCGGTACGACGATCATCAACAACAGCACCGGTGAAATTATCGCCGTCGGTGCCGGCCGTCATTACCATTCCGATTCGGTATCGGTTAAGCAGGACAACTCCATGAACACCCGTCAGCCGGGTTCCGCCATGAAGCCGCTGCTCGCCTACAGCTCAACCTTTGATATTCTCGGCTGGTCAACCGCCCATATCGTGGACGACAAACCGGAAGACTACTGGCACAGCGGATCCAACCTGCGAAACTCCGACGGAAAATACGATGGGAAAATGTCGCTGGCCAGAGCGCTGGGCGTTTCGAAAAACACCACCGCCGCCGCAGCGATGATCGATCTTGTCGACGCGACCGGTACGGATTACTGGGTAGACTTCTGTAAGAAGCTCGGCTTCGATGAGCGAACCGCCGAACTCTTCGCCCCGCAGTATTCGATCGGCGGTGCCGACATGTACGCTTCCCCTACCCAGATGGCTTCGGCGTACTCGATGTTTGCCAACCAGGGTACCCGAATCAACGCGCACCGGATCCGACGAATCATCCGCCGTTCCGACAACATGGAAATCAGCGGCGATTCGACTGAATACGAACTGATTTCCACACAGGCCGCCTACATGATGAGCACGCTGCTCAAGGAAGTTGTTTACGGCGGCTATCAGAACTACAACGAAATCCTCGGCAGCCCGGATTATGTGGCCTACGCGAAATCCGGTACATCCTCCTGGGAAGAAGAAGGGGCCCAGTACGGCATCCCGGCCGGAGTTATGAAAGACGAATGGTCCATCGGCTACACCTCAACGTATTCGATTGCGACATGGTCCGGCTATCTGCCTGCCTACTTCATGCAGGGCTACTACATGGGCTGGACCGAACTCGAAGCCGCACCGGCCTTCCACATCAACCGCTACATGCTCGATTACCTGGCGCCAAACGGCAACTACCATGAAATCGAGCGTCCGGATCAGATTTCCGACTACAAAGGCGGTCTGATCAAAACCGAATTCCTTGAAAAAGGCGATCCGGATGCCGGCGACAGCTACACCAACCAGCTTCTTGAAGCCAACCGTAAAGCCTGCCTCGCCAGCGGCGGTTCCTTTGATAACGGAGCCTGCTCCTGCCCGGACGGCTATAAGCTCAACAACAACGCCTGCGTACCGGATGTAGAATCCGAAGTACCTTCCGAAGATCCGGATCTTCCAATTGATGATCCCGGCAATCAGGATCCCGGCAATCAGGATCCCGGCAATCAGACGCCTCCAGGTCAGAATCCGGGCGATGATCCCAGCATTCCGACCCCGCCAACGGATCCAGGCACGCCGCCAGATGATCCGGGCAATGATCCTGGAACGCAGGTTCCGCCAACGGACACCCCGGATGTAGCTCCGCAAAGCACGACATCCTCAAACGGTACCGCCTATGCGGCCCGCGGAACGTTTTATCAGACGCTCGGCCGCAAAGCGAACAGTGCGCTGACCTTTGAGATTTCCTCGCTCACGCCGGCGGATCCAAAGTTTTTCCTGAAACGCAGTCAGAGAGCGATGCTCTAGAAACCCGTCGCCAAAGACAAACGCATTAAATCAAAACGGACAGATCTCTGCGATCTATCCGTTTTTTCATATCTTATTGTCTGGCTGCGGTTTGGTCTGCGTATCCGGATCTGGATTTGTCTCTGGTTCTGGAATCTCCTGTGCTTCGGCCTGCGCTATCCCTGGCTCTTCCGTTACGCCATCTTCCGTTTTCTCTTCCGTCAGGTCGGTTAAATCCGCTGGCGCCTCTTCTTCGGCTTCTGGCGGATTGTAGAAGTTTTCGCGCAGCAGCTGTGCCTCGTCTTCACTGAGTGAGCGGCGCTTTACAAGCGTATCGAGTACTTCTTCAAAAATGTCGTCCGCAATGAGCATTCCCAGTTCGGTCAGACGATTTCGTTCGATTTCACGAATCACCACGTTGCCGTCATAAAACTCGTCGAGATCCAGATACTTTTCGCTCTGCTTATACGTCCACATGTACACGTATTCGTTTTCGCTGAAGAAATCCTGAAAGATCCCGCCGCACTGACGGGTGATCCGGATTCGTTCCTTGCGGGCAAACGCGGGAGCCGCACCGGTCTTTTTGCGAGCCGGGTTTTCGTTCTGCTCGTCCTGTGCCTTGCGCGCTTTGAGCTCCTTTTCTTTCTGCAGGAGCGTAGAGGTTTTGCAGAAGCTGATCAGCGGATACTGCTCCGGCTGCTCGAGCTTCTCTTTTTGAAGGGACGCGAACGGGAAGAAGTAATGATTGATGCTCTCGATGGAAAGCACCTTGGAATCGGGCTGAGACTGTCTGGGGGAAGAAAGCCGATAGCCCCAGGCTGTATCCTGATCCACCGTACTGATCAGAAACGGCTCCCCGGAAGAAAGCGAAACAATATCCCCTGGAATTCTGGACTGGGGATGCGCGGAAATCTGCCAGACAGTTTCTTCCTCTTTCGGACTTCCTTTTCTTTTCTGCGTGCTGACTTTTCGAGTGCCGACCATGCGCAGAATTCGATCGGCAATGCGTCGATCCGATTCTTTCAGGCTGGTGGAAAGAGAGAGCACTTTACGCGCCGGGATTTCCTCCCAGTGGCTCAGATCCACAAACGTGCTGCCCTGCGCATGGTAACGGGATCCAAACAGCATGAACTGATCGTAATCTTCCGGTTTCAGTTCCATCTGGACCCAGCTGGAAATTTTCTTTCGGCGCTTGTGCGAGGAAGGACAGCCGATCAGGCCGTCTTCGGTTTTGGCCAGAATCAGGTAAGGACGGCAGCGATGGCCTTTGGGGACATCCGCAAGTGCCCAGTCGCTCATGGGCATTTCACAGTAGACGAGATCGCCCGGCTGAACGCGATCAAACGCGTGAATTTCTCGAATCGTCGCGTTGGACTCAATCGCCCCGTACTCTCTTCGATTTTTCCGGAGTTCCCAATACGAATGGATATGTTCAAAAAAATGACGAATCGACTGGGCGGTCCGTTTCAGAACGTTCTGTTTCTTCACGCGCTCCTCGCCTCCTTTCTCCGGTTAAAGGGTTCTGCGGGCCTGTGCATTCTATTGTAGCGAGAATCTCGTCTATTCCCTATCCCTGTTTGAAACGACGCACACAAAGCCTGGACAGCACCTGATCATGAAAAAGAAAGGAAAAAAGCTCAGATCCAGAAAGCGCAGAACACGAAAAAGGACAAAGCCGTTCCGTGCCAAACGAGAAGCGTTCCGCGCGGCGTGCCTTGTCCATTTGTGTTTTCTGCTGGTGTGTTTTCTGTAGAACGAGCGGATTCAGCGGCTGGAATGGGCAGGATTAAGTGTCCGGGAGGAATCAGTCCTTGAAGACAGCGACATCCTTCAGCTTGTTTCGCTTTGGCATTTCCGGATCGATATCCGGTTTTCCTAAAGCGACGACGCACATGATTTTGAGCTCTCCTGGAATAGAGAGCGCCTGACGAATGGCCTGTTCGTTGTAAATCCCCATGATGAGCGTTCCGAGATCGAGACGCTTCGCTTCGAGGCAGAGGTTTTCTACCGCGAGGCCGCAGTCAAAGCAGCTCCAGCCTTCCCCGATCGCATTGGCGTATTCGCCGTCATTGCCCATGCCGCTTTTTCGCGGTTCATAGCATACGACGATCAGGCACGGGGCGTTTTCCGTGTTTTTCGCGTTAAAAGCCGGAAGACCGTTTTCCCGGAGCTCTGCGAGCAGCTGATCGTTGGTGACCACATACCAGCGCGGGCACTGCGAATTTTTCCAGCTTGGCGCAAGAATGGCGGCCTTGAGAACTCTGCGGATGTCCTCATGGTCGATCGGTTCGTTTTTATAGCGGCGGATTGCTCGACGATTTTCGAGTACTTTATCAAATTTCATGGAAAATTCTCCTCTGATGCAGGATAGCCGTACTGGCGCCTGTATTTTTAGGCCGCTGCTGCATGATGTCTTTTCCTTCAGACACCGAAGTGCGGAGCGAAAAAAAGATCCTGCTTTACCAGAAATTGTAGCAGGATCTCGATTTCATTCGATGCAAAACGAGAAGAATGGATCAGCGCAGGATGGTATAGGCCACAAAACAGCAGTAAACCAGGATCATGCAGATGCCTTTGGTTCGATTGAGTTTTGGAGAGAACCAGCACAGTGCGAACATTCCGATGGCGACGGCCAGAAGAATGGCGGAATCGATCACGTTAAACATGTCTGCACTAAGCGGCGAGATCGTCGCGGAAGCGCCGAGAATGAAAAGAATGTTGAGAATGTTGGAGCCGATGGCGTTCCCGATCGAAAGGCCGCTTTCGCCTTTTTTCGCCGCGGTCACGGAAGTAACCAGTTCCGGCAGCGACGTTCCGACCGAAACGACGGTCAGACCGATCAGGTTTTCGGACATGCCCAGACTCGCCGCGATCTCCTTGGCGCTGTCGACGGTGATGTCGCCGCCAAGAACGATGGCCGCAATGCCGATCAGAAGCAGAACCGGAATTTTCCAGGTCGGCATCTGCTTTTCATTGCTGTCTTCTTCGACCGGGTTCTTTTTCGCGTCCCGGATCAGCACGTAAAGATAAATCGCCAGGATGATCAGAAAAAGAATGCCTTCTACGCGGCTGAGGTTTCCTCCGAGAAGGAAGAGAAGCAGAAGCAGCGAGCAGAAAATGTTGACGCCCATATCCCGGCGAAGAACCGTTTTATGGATGACAAACGGGGTAATTGCCGCGCTGGCGCCGACCACGACGAGCGTATTGAAGATATTCGATCCCAGTACGTTGGAAATTGCCAGAGCGTTGCTGTTGGCAATGGACGCCGAAATGGACACGGACGCTTCGGGAAGCGAGGTGCCCAGTGCGACGATCGTCAGACCGACAATAACCGGCGAAACTTTCATTTTCAGTGCGGCGGCACTTGCGCCGTCCACAAACAGGTCGGCGCCCTTAATCAGCAGGACGAAGCCGACGATAAGCCATAAATAAGCCATAGATACCCTTTCTTAAAAACCATGCTCCGGTTTGGACGCAGGTCTGTCGTATGTACTGTTGTATGTACTGTCATACGACGTAAAAACGGCAGATTTCGGTTTGCCGCGCCTGCGGTGTTTCCGTTCTGCCATTTCAACGCTCTTAACTTTCTACTCTCTTTTCAAATTGCCTCTTCTTCCGCCTGGATGCCCGTCGGACGAGGTCCTGCGAAGCGATCAGAGAATTCCGTAAGAAGAAAGCAGAATGTGTACGCCGATCAGAATCAGAACCAGACCGCCCGCAATTTTGGCTTTTTTCTGGAAGTGACTTCCGGCGGCGGAACCGAGCCATACGCCGAAGGCGCAGAAGATTCCGGTGACAATCGCGATGATCACACAGGCAAGCATCGCATTCGCCCAGACCGGCCATGCGGCGACGATTTCTACCGGCGTCATCGAAAAGGAAACGCCGACAGCGAGCGCGTCGATCGACGTCGCAATCGCCAGCATGAACATTTCTCCGGTTTCAATGGAAGAATCGGTATCTTCTTCCTTTCCGGATTCACGGATCATATTGATCCCGATGAAGGCCAGCAGGCCAAAGGCGATCCAGCTCGAGAACGACTGTACGGCGCCGACAATCATCGCGCCGAAGAAGTAGCCAAGAGCCGGCATGAGGCCCTGAAACAGACCAAACCACAAGGCGCAGGCGAGCATGACTTTCCCGTCGGCATGCTTTGTGGCCAGACCTTTACAAATCGAAACAGCGAAGGCGTCCATGGCAAGTGCCGCAGACATAATGATGACCGTTACCAGATTCATGTAATTCCTTCTTTCCGTTTTGAAATCGCCGACCGTCTTTTCCACTCTGCCAGAACTGTCCGGCAGGAAGGCTAAGCCGGAATATTATACCCCACGAAATCTTCGAACGTGTCGTTCTCGATCGTTCAAATGATTTGTCCGCGCTTACTCCGATCGGGAAGTACACAATTCAAAAAGGCTTAAAACAAAGCCGATTTGCGTGCGCAGACGCAGAGTCCGCTTTCATTTTTTGGTATGGGCTTTCGTGTTTGCGGGCAGGCCGAGCGCCATAAGCGCTTTTCGAATTCCGTCCTGCGTATTGGAATCCGTTACAGCCCACGCCTGCTGTTTTACGAAGTCTTTCGCATTGCCCATTGCAAAGGAAAAAGGCACGGTTTCAAACATGGAGACGTCATTTTCCCCATCGCCAAACGCGATGACCTGATCGCTTTGCCAGCCTTCCCGTTCCATCAGCCGGCGAAGGCCTTCGCCTTTCGAAAAGCCCAGAGGCAGCACTTCAAGCTGACGCGGCGTCGTTCGATAAATCGAAAACCGATCGCCAAAGCGCGCCTGCATCCGTTCGAAGAGTTCGATCAGCGGCTGTTCTTCCTGCATGATCTGCAGCTTGTTGACGGGCTTGAAAATTTCCTCGGCGCTTTTTACGTAATGAATTTCCGGATAGCCGTCGCGCATGTCCGCCAGCCATTTCCATGGCCCTGCCGTCCAGGGATAGTCGTCATCCAGATGATTTTCCCCGCGCAGCAAAATTTTATGTTCCCGTATCGCCGGAGAAAAATAGACAAACATGCCGTCGTCAAATACGGCCTGGCTTTCCGCGTTCTGTCCGATCAGCCACGTGTAGATCTCCCGGATTTCTTCCGAAGACATCTCGTGGTATTTGGTACGTTCCTTTGCAGAGAGATCGTATAGAGCGACGCCGTCCACTTCAATGAGCAGTCCTCCGTATTCGTCCATTCTCAAATCGTTCGCATAGCGAAGAAGCCGCTTATAGCTGCGCCCTGAAGCCAGAATCAGACGGATGCCCGCCTGTTCCAGCCCAATGAGATACGCACGGGTTTTGGGGGAGATTTCTTCTTTCGCGTTGAGCAGCGTGCCATCCATATCCATAATAACGGCCCGAATCCGCGACGGATCGGGACGGTCTGCGGGCAAGGATGCAGCGAGTGTCTGGATCTCTTTCAAATTGTTCAAAAGAGAAGACGTCTCGCTTAAAGTCTTTGCATCCTTCATTTTTGTGCTGTCTGTGTTTGTGAACATACTTTCCCCCTGCCTTCTTGTATTATCTCGTGCTGTTTGTTTCGTTTATTTCGTCCCGTACGGCTTCTGTTCCATCACGTACTGTTTTGCCTGTCGCCTCCCGCCGTGTTTTCTGCACAGCTTTTCCCGTTTTGTTTTTCCCATTTTGCTTCTCTGGTATTGCTTCTCTGGTATTGCTTCTCGCGGTTCATTCTATGTGCAGCCATTCCAGAAAAACGCATGGGGGTTAAGGCGATGGATCCAATATCAAAATACACTGATCATCTTATCGCATTCCCAAAGCGACCGAACTTTGAAGCCTGTTCCCTTTCTGCTGAGGTTCGGTTTAACGCTTGCATTGTTCCTCTCGGTGCTGCAGACGGTTCAAGCGTCTGGTTTTGCAGCCGGATTTTGTTCCTGAACCTCCCGGATCGGCTTTTTTTCTGAAGTGGAACGCGTTTCTCGGGAGAAAATTTCCATTTTTTGAAATTTTCTTCTGCATTTGGATGCCCGTATAGAGTCCAGAGAGCCTCATTTCTGTTTTATCCGGACCTTGTGGAAAACTTTTTTCTGGTTTGTTCTGAGGACCGTTTATGGCGAAATCCCTTATACCCATCGGATTTTTCCGGTTTTTGATTGACCCACATATACTTTTAAATCTGAATTTAAAATTTTTTGAATGAAATTTGTTGACGGGGTTAGGGGAAAATGATAAATTATCTTTGCGCTCAGGGAGCGGGTTGAAAAAGCCGCTGATGAGCCAAGATCAAATGCCTGAATAGCTCAGTCGGTAGAGCATCCGGCTGTTAACCGGCAGGTCACAAGTTCGAGTCTTGTTTCAGGCGCCATTTGATCAATCGCGGAGCTAACCCTCCGCTTTTTTTATGCGATTTTTTGATGGAGAAGCTTTTGGCTTCTCCTTTTTCGTGCGTAACTTTTTTGTAAATCCAATGCGATAGGCAATCTCACAAAATCGTTTGGCATGATTGAAAGGTCCTGAAGGGCTTTTCGATATAATATAGAGAATCATGATGACACTATTCGCCTATCTGCTGTTCGGTTATCTTTCCGGGAGCATTCTCTATATTCACCTTTACTCGGCACTGTTTGCGAAAAAAGACGCCACCCTGGGAACCGAGGACGGCAATCCCGGCACCTTCAACGCCTTTGAAAAAGGCGGGTTCTGGTGCGGTCTGTTCGTTCTGCTCGGCGATCTGGGCAAAGCCTTCCTTCCGGTTTATCTGTACACCCGCACGCCAGAATGCGCCCTGATCCCCTGCAGTCTGATGCTGGTCATGTGGGCGCCGGTCTTTGGACACCTGTTCCCCATTTTCTATCGTTTTCGCGGCGGTAAAGGCATCGCCGCCACATTTGGCTCCGCCCTTGGCGTATGGGCCGGTCAGGTGAGCTTTCTGCCCACGCTGGCTTTAATCGTGCTTTTTCTGACCTTTACGCTGGTCATTCGAATTCGTCCGAATTTCTACATGACGGGGCTTGTCTTTATTCTTTACGCCCCCATGTGTCTGGCTTTGCAGGCCGCTTCCGTTTTAGTCGGTGGAGCGGCTCTGACTTCAGTTTCTGTACTCGCAAGACTCGGCCTGTCCAAAGAAGCCCGGCCGGATATGGAGGTAAGCTTTTTATGGAAGCGCTGATTCTGTCCTGTTCGACCGGCGGCGGTCACAATTCCGCCGCACACGCTATGGTCCACGAACTCACGGCGCGCGGCTGGACCGTACATTTCTTCGACCCGTATTCTTTGCGCTCGCCGCAGATGGCCAGGCGCGTCGGCAGCGCCTACGTTTCCATGGTGCAGCTTTCGCCGCATCTCTTTGGCGCCGTCTATCAACTCGGCCGCCTGTACGAAGAAGGCGAGCGAAACTTCAGCCTGCCCAATCCCGTTCTGGCGGTCCAGAAAAAGACCGCTCTGGCTTTGCATCGCTGGCTGAGCGAACATCCAGTCGATCTTATCCTGTGTTCGCATCCGTATCCGGGACTCATGCTCACCTGGCTGAAAAACCATGGTCTGCACGTTCCGCCTAGCGTAATGATTCCCACCGACTATACGTGCATTCCCTTTGAAAGCGACGTTCAGACGGACTGGATGACCATTCCCCATCCCGATCTGGTGGAGACCTTCTTTCAGGAAGGCGTCGATCACTCCCGCATGATCCCCTGCGGCATTCCCGTCGATCGCAAGTTCGATCTGCGCACCAGCCGGGATAAAGCCTGCAAGGCATTAGGGCTGAGTCCTTCCAGACGCTACGTTTTAGTCGGCGGCGGATCGATGGGCATTAAAGGTCTCTGGCCCATGCTCATTTCCCTGCAGCCGCTGCTTGAAGACCAGCCGGATCTGCACATTCTCGTGCTTTGCGGCAACAACCGGAAACTGTATCGCCGCATCGAAAAGTTCAACGATCCATCCATTTCCCCGGTGGCCTTTACGAAAAACATTTTTCAGTACTTGCAGCTGGCGGATCTGTTTATTACGAAACCAGGCGGCCTTTCCATTACCGAAGCGGCCGCTTCCGGAACGCCGCTGCTGCTTGCGTTTGCGATTCCAGGATGTGAAACACAGAACGCGGAGTTTTTCGAACGTCACGGCTATGCCTGCTACGCCCGTACAAACGACGAGATCGCTTCTCTAGCCGCACACATGCTGAAACATCACCGTCCCGAAAATACGCCGCCAGACCCGTTTTTTACCGGCATTTCCAGACGGCTTGGCGACTGGTGCGAACTGGCTGCGTCCATGAATCCGCAGTCCGATCCTTTTCTTCCCGGACTTGCCGAATAACGTTCATTTTCAAATCAAGGCGGATCCTCCCTTTATCTGGAGGATCCGCCTTTGTCTGTCTGTATATGGAAATGTGCAGTATCGCGCGGAAGACCCGTTTTACTGGTAAGCGTCAAATAAAAGACGGGTATTTTCTCGACCGCCTCCTTGGGATAATT
>NZ_CAPAEZ010000072.1:0-13141 GCF_948576815.1 uncultured Allobaculum sp. | reverse complement strand
GGAACTAACCTGATTTGTAAGTGAGCTTGTGAAGCTTAAGTGAACAGCATTGGAATCTTCCCAATAAAAAAGCCTCCGGTGGTTCGGAGGCAAAAGAAAATCGTCAGGCAAGGCTCAGAACGCAGAGGGGACGATTATCTGGGTTTAACGGATTCAGGTTTCAAAGCGGCATCGACGTCTTCCTGGTTTTGCAAAGTCCATTTCGCAATGGCGGAAACGAGCGCTTCATCGATTTTTCCATACCGAATCTGAATAGTGCCTTTACTCGTCTTAGAGCCGTTGAGTTCGTTTTTAAACTGTTCGATCGCTTCTGGGCCTGGATACAGACCAATATGGTTTTTGAAGCCCGCAAAGTGAATAAGGTTTCGCTTTTTCCAGAATGTCGGCATGCTCCATGAAATCTTTTCGATCGTATTCGGCATTGCCTCACGCAAAATGCGCTGCATCGTTTTCAGATCCGCCTGCCAGGATTCAGGCTGCCTCTGAATGTATTCGTCTACGGTTTCCGGTTTGGATCGAACCGGCGTCTTTTTGTCCCTGGAGGAGGCAGGTCTGGTTTGCTTAGAAACAGGTTTTTCTTCCTTAACGGAAGATGGATCTGTCTGTATCGGTTCAGAAGAACGATCGGTTTTCTTCGACATCTGCCGGTCTTTTAAAACGACGTGCACGCGATCGCCAAAGCTCTTTCCCAGTGCTTTTCTTACCTGCTTGTTCAGGCCGATCAGATAAAACGGCGTTTTCATGCGCACGACCTGACCGGAATAGGGAACGTCATCAAACCGGGCGTCGACTAGCCAGCGGTCTTTTCCCGTCCGTTCGCGTATGTCATAGGGCACTTCAATATAGGCAGCATCCATCGTTCCGTTCTGCAAAATAACGGCATCAAATTCAATTTCCATTAACGATCACCTCATCCATCACAACTAGAGAGTACTCACAAAAAAATCAGCTGGACCTCCGGCCGATTTTTTCGATTTCAAAATCAGGATCCGGAAAGCAGCCGATACGAAACCATGGTCGGCTTGCCGGTCCAGGGATCCTTTTCGATCAGGGCGTCCAGACTGAAAACGTCTTTCAAAACCGGAGCACTCATGATCTGTCCCACATTTCCTTCGTGCAGGATCAGTCCGTCTTTCATGGCGACCAGATAGTCGGAAAAGCGTGCGGCCAGATTCAGATCGTGGATGACGATGACGATTGTCTTCTGCTTTTCCTTATTCAGCCGTTCAAGCAGTTCGAGAATTTCCAGCTGATGCGCCATATCGAGATACGTCGTCGGCTCATCTAACAAAATGAGCGGTGTATCCTGCGCCAGAGCCATCGCGATCCAGACGCGCTGGCGCTGTCCGCCGGAAAGCTGATCCACACTGCGATCGGCCAGTTCCAGCGTCCGGGTGTCTTTCATCGCCTGTTCGACGATTTGGCGGTCTGTTTCGTTCATCGTGCCAAACCCTTTCTGGTACGGATAGCGGCCAAAGCTGACGAGCTCACGGACGCTCAGACCGGCCGGCGCCGTCGGTCCCTGCGGCAGAAGGGCGAGCTGACGGGCGATTTCCTTCGTCCCCATATCTTTCATGTTCTGATTGTGCAAAAGGACTTCACCGCCCTGCAGCGGAAGAATGCGCGCAAGTCCCTTAAGCAGAGTGGACTTGCCGCAGCCGTTTGGGCCGATGATGCTCGTGATCTGCCCCTGCGGAATTTTTACGTTCATTTCGGGAATGATCGTTTTATCGAAATAGCCGATTTTCAGATGCCGGCCTTCCATCGCGTACGCAGACTTCGAATCGGAAGACTTCAAGGTACGATCCGGCATAGATGGATTTACTGTTTCGTTGTGTTCCATAAAGAGACTCCTTTTGGCTTATTCCTTGACGAGCAGGTACAGGAAGTACGGTGCACCCAGCACGGCAGCGGTAATGCCGACCGGCATTTCGTACGGTAGAAACCAGGTACGGGAAATGATATCCGCAAACACCATCAGCACACCGCCGCCCAGCGCGCAGGCGGGAAGCAGATGGCGATAATTCGGACCGACCAGCCGCCGGCAAAGGTGCGGGGCAATCAGACCGACAAAGCTCAGACCGCCGCCGATGCTCGTGCAAAACGCACTCAGCGCAATGGCCCCAATCAGAAACAGACGGGAAGACTTTTTCGTGTCGATGCCAATTCCTGTCGCCAGCGCTTCCCCAAGCATCAGCCCGTTCAGGGTTCGTGAAAAGTAGAAGATCAGCGCCCCGACTACAGTAAGACCGATCGCCAGACGGATGACGTTTGGCCAGTCGGCGCCCCAGATGCTGCCCGCAATCCAGTTTTGGACGAAGGCGTACTGCGAATCGGGCATTCGCAGCATGAGGATGGTCGTCAGGGAAGTGACGGCCAGGGAAATGGCGACACCCATCAGCAGGAGCTTTTTAGGATGAATGCGCCCATGGCTGTACGCCAGACGGTATTCGATCCAGAAAACGCCGCCTGAGCCCAGAAAGGCAAGGATCGGCATCATCAGCGACCAGTTCGTATTGCCGCCCTGAAAGAAGACGATAAAAATCGCGATGGCCAGACCGGCTCCGGCGTTAATGCCAAGAATGCCCGGTTCAGCCATATCGTTGCGGGTAACCCCCTGCAAAACTGCTCCGGAAAGGGAAAGTCCGGCACCGACCAGAACGCAGGCGAGAACCCGGGGAAGACGAATATCGAGCAAAACGGGATTGCCCGCAAACAGCTCCGATAGGGGAATCTGCGCGTAGCCGGCATTCAGATCGAAAAGAATGCCCAGAACGAGCAGAACGGCCATGAGCAGAGGAATCCAGATTTGTTTCTGTTTTTTACGCATCGGTTTCTTCCTCCTTTCGGCTGATCCAGATGAAAGCCGGAACACCGATCACCGCAAAGATCAGGCCGACCGGCGTTTCTGTCGGCGCATTGAGGGTACGGGACAGAATGTCCGCCAGAACCATCATCAAGGCGCCAAGCATCATGGAGCAGGGAAGAATGGCTTCATACCGGCCGCCCGCAATGCGGCGGACGATATGGGGAACGAGAAGACCGACAAAGGCGACCGGGCCAGCAAGCGCAGTACTCGTACCCGCCAGAAGCAGGACGACCAGAATCGTCAGCAGCCGGGAGCGATTGAGATTCAGACCGAGCGAGCGGGCTGCTTCTTCGCCAAGCGAAAGCAGGGAAACCTGTCGGGAAAGCAGAAGGGCCGCAATTAATGCAGCAATTAGGACCGGTGCCGCGATTTTAAGCTGATCCATGCGGATACCCGCCGTACCGCCGGCACTCCAGAAGGTCAGCGACTGTCCGGTATTCGTCAAAATGGAAATGCCCTGGGTCAGCGCGGTTAAGAACATGCTTACCGCAAGACCGGCCAGAACGAGGCGGGTGGCATCCAGTTTTCGATGCTTCAGTAATAGCAGACCGAACACCAGAAAGACGGAAACGGCCGCCCCAAGAAAGGAGACAAAAATCGTCAGACCAAACGTGACATTGGAAAAGAACGCCAGACAGAGCGCCACACCGAAGGAGGCACCCGCGTTAATGCCAAGCAGACCGCTGTCCGCTAAGGGATTTCGCGTCATGCCCTGCATGAGCGCGCCGGCACTGGCCAGACCGGCCCCGACAAGAAGGTCGCCGATCGTTCGCGGCAGGCGCAGTTCCACGACGGCGATTTGCTGGTGACTGGTCAGATCCGGGCGAAAGAGCGCTTCGAGTACGGTCTGCCAGGAAATGTCCGTACTGCCCAGAAAGACAGAAAGGATCGCAGCGAAAACCGCTGCGATCGTAAGAATCACCAGAAAGAAGATCGTTTTCTTCGTACTGGTCTGCATCATTAGTTCTCCTGGAATTTCTCGAAAAATTCGATGAACAGATCGGCCTGCTTATTGAGCGTAATCGGATCGCGATGCATGAAGGCTACCTGTTCATATGGGAACGTCTTGCCGTTCTGTACGGCCGGCAAAGAATTCCAGAGATTGGAAGACGTTACGAAAGCCGGATCGGTACCGTCCAGTACGCCCTACAGAACGAAGTCGCCGGCATACTCGGGCAGAGCTTCCAGAGAAATGACTTTATACGTTTCGTCCCCGTCGACCATGGTGCTCTGAATAGGTTCTGGGGCTTTCAGTCCCCACATGTCATAAAGGATGGATCCGCCCCGGGCAAAGTGAGAGCCCATGGTGTAAATCTGCTGCGGCCAGACTTCGAGAATCGAAACGGTCTGATCGCCGACGATGTTCTGGATTTCTTCCTTTTTGGAATCCACTTTTTCATTGAAGGCTGTGATATAGTCTTCCGCTTCTTTGGATTTGCCTACAAGATCGGCAACGTAGCGGAATGTATCTTCATCGCTGCGCTTGCCGTCCTGAATGTAAACGGTCGGCGCAATTTTTGAATACTTGTCGTAGTCCGCTTCGGTAATGGTGACAATCAGATCCGGCTTGGCTGCCGTAAACTGCTCGAGTGTCGTTTCCGCGGAAGTGATGTTCATCGGTTCGATGCCGTCTGTGAGGCCATCCAGATACGGATTGTTTAAAGCGTACGGAGAAGCAATCACCGGTTTCACATCAACCGCAAGAAACTCGCCAAGATAGTAGTCGCTGACAATGCGCTGCGGATTCACGGGAATTTCCACTTCGCCCTTATCGGTCTGAACCGTGCGCATTTCGGAAGCGGCTGTCGAATTCGAATCATTCGAACTCGAGCATGCGCCCGCAAACAGAGCCATGGAGGCGACAACGAGCAGAAGGATCGCATTGCGCATGACTTTTTTGAATGGGAAGGCTGAACTCATAAATTTACCTGCTTTCTATTCTTTTCTTTTCTGTTTTATCGATCGACCAGAAAAGAGCTGGTTCAGACGATCCCTGCAAAACGTTACTGTTTTGCCTGCCTGACGAGCGGAATCGATTCCGTCCGTTCAAATCCAGAATGGTAAAGATCAGAATGAAAAACCGTTCTTTTCGGTCGAAATTTGCCTTGGATTGATGATTAGTATCGACTAACTATTTTGGAAAGTCAAGCCCGAAGACTTGTTTTTAAATCTCCTCTTACCAGAAAAAAACTCCGCAGAATTCAGTGACCTGCGAAGCAAAAATGATAGTCGTCTTTTTAGAAAGCGAAGAACGCCGGCTATTCGATCCAGCGAATACGCTCTGGATCAAAACGTTCAGTTACATGAACGTCCTGCTTTGGATAGCCAAACGGAACCAGCGCAATCGATTCTAAAGTTTCATCCAGCTGAAGAACATCCGCCATATACTTCATTCGGTCTTTCAAAGGGGCTACGCCAAGGCAGACGCCGCCCAGACCGAGCGCTGTGATTTCCAGAAGCAGGTTTTCGATGCAGATGCCCATGTCGATTTCATTGTAGGGCGGACAGCTGTTCTCCTTGCGACACAGAACGGCAAGCAAAACCGGCGCGCCGGCCGCAAAATGCGAATACGGAGAAATGCCGGCCAGTCGGGTTTTCATTTCCGGATTGGTGATAACTGCAAATTCCCAGGGCTGGCTGTTCATGGCGCTAGGCGCCTGCATGCCGGCTTTGAGAACATCGATAATCTGTTCGCGCGATACGGGCTGATCGGTCCACGCCCGCACGGAAGCGCGTTTAAAAATTGGATTTTCACTGCAGGATTCCATAAGGTTCCTCCCCGGCTCCTGAGGAAATGTCGCAATACGGTAAGAACTGCAGAGCGGCAAAAACGTGCAGGAGCTTCTTTTTTCTTCAGTATAGTTATCGCGCAGGCAAAGCGTAGAGGGAATGAACGAAAAGCACAGACGAGAACGGCGCCTGGAAAGGCGCACGCAGATTGTTTTCAAGTGCTCTCTATCCTGCGCAAAGAAAAACGATGGCCTGTTCTGTCATCGACAGGCCATCGTTTTTAATGCTTTTTAAGTGCTGCAAAGGCGCTTTCGTTGACGGAGAGAACTGCGCGTTCGAGTTCTCTGGCGGAAATTCTTGTGGCGCCATGGGAGAAGACGGAGTTCTGAATGAGGCCGTCGCTCGTGGCGGCAATGCAGTGAAATTTGCCTTTGAGATCCGCGGCCTTCTTTTCAATCCAGGCATCTGCGCTGATGCCGGATGGCGTGTACACAATCGAAGCGGATCCGTTTTTGGAAGAGGAGCCGGGATTGCCTTTGCGGCGGTTGCCGTCAAAGACCACGATCAGCGAATACCCTTTGTACCCCTGGTAGTTGATGAGCAGACTGATCAGCTCTTCGCGCGCATCCGATAAAGAATGCGAGGAAATTTCGCGCAGAGACGGCCATGAGTAAATCATGTTATACCCGTCGACGATCAGAACCGTTGGCAGATGCGAGAAGGTCGTAACCTGCGTTGGTTCGAGCGACAGGTCGGTTCGTTTCTTTTTGGATGGACCGGCTTTTTTCGCGTTCTGGTTGCTGCCGCCGGCGTTCTGGAAGACGCGGTTCAGCTCCTGCGCGGAAACTTTGGACGAGTTGATCGAAATCGAAGAAACCGTCTGGGTATTGTCCACGGGCGGAATGTGCAGGTGGTCTTCCACCTCATCCCATTCGATCGTAAGGCCGACACCGTTCGAGCAGAATACCGATCCCGAAGGATAGAAGCGGTCGAGGCTTTCGTCGTAGCCGATCTGTTCGATGACTTCCTCGGCGTTTTCGCAGCGGTCGTAGCCGTCGTTTTCCACGGAAATATCGGCACGCCCTTTGGAAAGGGAGGCAAGTGTCGTATTCAGATTCATCAGCGTGCTGACCGGACCGCGTCCGGTAATGCGCATTTTTCCCGATTCCATTTCTTCTACCTGAACTTTGGCGCGTCGGGTTTCGAGTTCGTACAAAATGCGGGAAAGATCTTCGGCAGGCGTTGTGATTTCAAAACGGAAAAACGGTTCCAGCAAGACGTTCTGCGCCTTTTTCAGGCCCTGGCGCATCGCCCGGGATGCTGCCTGACGGAAGTCCCCGCCCTGCGTATGTTTCTGGTGAGCGCGGCCGGCGATCAGCGTGACATGAATATCCGTCAGCGCGGATCCGGTCAGAATGCCTTTCTGGACGTGATCCGAAAGGGAAGAGAGGATGAGCCGCTGCCAGTTCAGAGACAAAACGTCGCGGGGAACTTTGGACGAATACGTCATGCCCGATCCGCGTTTGCCCGGTTCGAGCATCAGGTGCACTTCGGCATAGTGGCGAAGCGGTTCAAAATGGCCGTAGCCAAAGACGGTATCGTCAATCGTTTCCTGGTAGACGATTTTCCCGTTTCCAAATTCGCATAAAATACCGGTGCGTTCGTAAATCCGGTTTTTGAGAATTTCTTTCTGAATTTCGCCCATCAGACGGATGGAAATCGTCTGGGACGCTTCATCGAATTCGATCTGAAGCATCGGATCTTCCATCATCATCTGCCGCAGCGGCGCCATCATCGTGACCGGATCTACACCGGCCGGCAAAATCAGTGCGTAGCACAGGGAAGCGCTCAGCTGCGCTTCTTTGCGCGACGTCTCAAAACCGAGTCCGTCGCCAGGTTTCAGATTCTGAAGCCCTTTGACCAGAACGATATCGCCCGCCGAAGCTTCCTTGACGGGACGAATGGACTGTCCGTTCGCCATGAAGAGCTGATCGGCTTTCTGATCGCCGCGCTCATCGTGAATCACATCTTTGGCGTGGAGCGTTCCGCCGGTCAGCTTAAGATGGGCAATCGGCGCCTTGGCGGAATCGAGCGTGATTTTAAAGACGCGCGCCCCAAATTCTTCTGGATATTCCTGTTCTGGCGTATAGGCAAGCAGAGCATCGAGCAGTTCGCTGATGTTTTCGTTTTTCAGTGCGGAGCCAAACAGCACCGGAAATGCCTTGCGCTCCTTGACGGCCTGCGCCATGGACGCGGGGGAGAGGGTTTCGGTCTGTACAAATTCATCGAGCAGCTTTTCGCCGAGCGCCGCAAACTGTTCGATCCAGTCGTCCACGCTCAGATCTACGATTCGGGTATCCAGATTTTTCTCAATGTCCGAAAGCAGTTCTTCTTTGGAATAGGACGTCGCGTCCATCTTGTTGACAAAGAGGATGGACGATACCTGATACGCATCCAGGCATTTCCAGATTGTGCGGGTATGCGACTGTACGCCATCTAATGCACTGATCAGAACGATGGCCGTATCGAGAATGGAAAGCGAACGTTCCATTTCAGCGGAAAAGTCGGCATGGCCCGGCGTATCGATGACATTGATCGTTGTATCCTTCCAGGTGAAGGAAGCCTGCTTGGAATAAATGGTAATTTTTCGTTTTCGTTCCTGCTCGTCAAAGTCGAGAAAGGCGTCCTGATGATCGACGCGTCCAGCCTTGCGGATCTGGCCGGAGGTCAGAAGCATGCTTTCAATACAGGTGGTCTTTCCGGCATCGACATGCGCAAGAATCCCGGTTGTGATGGTTCTCATTTGCATCTTCCTTTCTCTCTATCTTTTTTCTTCATGCGCATCGTCATCGCGGACACATGAAGACGGAGTCAGCGGCTGCAGGCTGTCCCGGTGCAGCGTATCGGTATCGAATACCTTCACCTCACAGTTTTGATAGAATGCGCCGGCATAGGCTTCATTATCCATGCCTTTGAAATAGTTTTCAATCACCCGGCAAATTCCGCCGTGGGTTACGAGAAGAACATTATGCGCCTTTGACGGATACTGTTTCTGAAGCTCGTCGAGAAAGGTGTATACCCGGGCGGCCACATCCAGAAACGATTCCCCGCCTTCAAACGGCTTGAAGTACTGATGCTTTTCTTTCTGGTATTCGGGATCATTGCGCAGAGCGCCTTCAAAAACGCCAAAGTTCTGTTCGATCAAAGCCGGGGCGATTTTCATCGCAAAAGGAAAGCTCGTGTTTTTTGAAATGGCCTCTCCGGTCTGCATGGCCCGTTTCATGGGCGAGCAGTACACGGCGTCAAAGGCAATGTCTTTCAGTGCTTTACCTGCCTGATCGGCCTGCTTTAAACCCGTGTAATTGAGCGGTTCATCCGTTCGGCCCAGAACGCGGTTCTGATGGTTAATATTTGTTTCTCCGTGACGAATCGTATAAATTTTCATGATAAAAGTTCCTTTCTGTCATCGGCTTTCGTCGACGGCCGCAGAGGGATATGGAATTGACTGCAGGAAGGACAAACGCCGTTCAAAAGCGGCTCTGGAAAACGCAGTCAGTTTATAAGGCTGTTTCAAAGACGTTGCTTCATCTGTTTTTAAGGAAAACCGGCAAAATCAGAACGGTCCTTTTAAGCCGGCGAACATTTTGGGACAAAGCGCATGGTCAGCCACCTGACAATCCGTTCCTGCAGGGACTGGTTCTGTTCTTTACTATAACCGGTTGAAGAAAGGCGTGCCGTTTCAAAAACGAAGAAGCCGGCTTGTGCCAGACGGGCCCAATCGAACAGGCCCGCAAATTTTGAGCAAGTATATGAAGGAGGGAAAAAGATGAGAGATTCACACAACGATTTTTTTGGCGGTACCCAATCGTCAGAAGATACAAAGAAAGAAACCGTGTATGAAGAGGATCTGCGTGAAGAAGATCTTTATCTTTTTGAAGATCCGAAAACGGCGACATCTAACGACATAAATTCAGCTGCTCAGCCGTCCAAACCGGTCGTTTTGCGTCCTCTGCCGCAGCAGGCAAAACCGGATCTGTCCAGTACTGCTTCCAGAGAACAGCCAAAACGAAGCGTACCCCAGACGGATTTCCGCTCGCGCAGGGATATGCCGGATATTCCGGCTGATGCGCAAAGCAGCCCATATGGGAAGACATCCAGATCTTCGGACTTTGCAGAAGAAATGGACGAGTATTCAAATCCCTCTTCAGGTTATGATGCAGACCACTGGGATCCCGCCTGTGACGAAGATCGTTACGACATCCATACCGGTCAGGATTCTGACTTTGACGATGCGCCGTACGAAGACGATCAGCCTCTCCTGCAAAGAGAATACACAGAAGACGACAGCCGTTCGCGAAGAAGCCGCCGCTCTTCCAGACGTTCCCGCAAAGACCGGGATCGGGACGATCGCCGCTCATCCAGAGCGCAGGATCGAAAGGAAGCCCGTGCAGCCCGCCGCCGCGAAGACGACGAAGATAAGGAGGACGCATACTTCAATCATCGCCAAAACAGAGAATATGTACAGGACAACGATCCAGAACCGTCTTCACGCAGATCTCGCAGTCGAACAGCGCCATCCGATGAATATGATGACGAGTACGAGACGCATGCCCATTATGAGGACGACCCTCGAGACTCCAGAGACCGCTCCGGCCGTCGAGGGGGAGGCATTCCATGGATTTTGCAGACGGTACTCTATTCGGCTTTAGGCCTTGGCCTCGGCCTTTTTGCCCGCTATATTGATCTTCATCCTTCCGACAGCACGATCCAGTCGCTGGCCGTTTCACTTTCGGATCTTCCGTTCTGGATGATGTGTGCCGTCGGGATCAGCGTCTATTCCAAAAACGGCCTGGCGGCGTTCGCGAACGTTCTGCTGTTTTTCTCCTTCATGGATATTGCCTACTACTGGTATTCCTATCAGTACGATGGAACGCTTCTGATGAAGCTCTTCGTCTTCTGGGGTCTGCTGGGGGCGGCGAGTTCGCTGCTGGCGCCATTTGTGCATTACGCCAAGTCGAAGGGCGTATTCGGCTTTGTGCTTTCTGTACTGATTCTTGCGGTGCAGGCGATTCTGACCGGCTGGTCGGTGATCGGCTGGAACTTTCTCTGGTTCGTCGGCTCGATGCTGTTTCTTTCCCGCAAATCCATATTCATGACGCTGCTCATGGGTCTGGCCGGCGGTCTGCTTGGCATTGGCGTCTGGATGTATCTGCATCAGATCGGCGTGAGCAGTCTGCTTCGCCATTCCACAAGGACCGGTGAAGAATCGGCTTTTATGGTCTGGATTAAGCAGACGGATCTGAGTGTCTGGCTCGAACAGCTTCTGTACCGTCTGGGCATGGTTCCTGGTCAGTAATCAAAAACAATCGGAAACTATCTCTTATTGGTTAACGTTTTCCCTTCGATTTTCTCCCTGTTCTTTCGTTTTTCTGCCCGCTAGTGTGCGCCAGGCACATACAGCGGGCTTTTTGGCGGCACAAAAAAATCCAGCCGCAAAAGGCGACTGGATTGGAAAGTTTCTGAAAC
Organism: uncultured Allobaculum sp.; assembly: GCF_948576815.1. Taxonomy (NCBI): domain Bacteria; kingdom Bacillati; phylum Bacillota; class Erysipelotrichia; order Erysipelotrichales; family Erysipelotrichaceae; genus Allobaculum; species uncultured Allobaculum sp. The sequence continues at coordinate 2,016 of NZ_CAPAEZ010000072.1, read as the reverse complement.
CGATTTTTTCGTTATAGCCGTTCGTAACGGACAAAGGGAACCGCCAGGATGAGGGGAGCAGCAGACCTCAGCGGCGAAATAGAGCGCACGACTCGGCACGGTCTGAAAAAGACCTTCCCCGGAAGGAGGCTGCAAAGGAAAGCAGGATGCTAAGGAAAATGGAAAGTCTCGCTCAAAAAAGCGCAAAAAAATCGAACACTGCGAAGTGTTCGATCTGGTTTCAAGTGGTGGATCCTTAGGGATTCGAACCCTAGACCCACTGATTAAGAGTCAGTTGCTCTGCCAGCTGAGCTAAGGATCCATGATTTGTTTTGTCATGAGAACTTGCGCCCTCGTGACTGCCTGAACATAATAACACAGCTGGGCCGGAATGCAATTCCAAAAACAAAAAAATGAAAAAAAGTTGATTTTCAACGGGCGTGTAAAAATTAAGGCGCGTTCGATTCGAACACAGAACAGACACAAAAGAAAACCGATGCATTTGCAATTGAAGAAAGGCTGCCTAAAATGTTAGTTCGTTCGCCGTCCCCTCAAATTGGAAGAGATATTGTGACAGGGTATAATGAAGGCGCGTTTATTAAAGATTGGAAGATATTCATGCGAATTGAACAGATTACTATTGAACAATATGAAAAATTTATCGAAGACAGCCAGTTAGGCTTTGTCTTCCTGCAGATTCCCTCGTACGCGAAACTGTATGACCGTTTCATTCTGGCGGGAATCAATGACGAAAACCGCATTACCCATGCCGTCATCGTTGAACCCAAACCCGCTATGAAGATGTGGAAGTTTGCGTATACTGCCGGCGGCTTTTTAAGCGATGACCGCGCTCATGACGCGGACTTCCTGGAAGAAGCTTCCGAGTATCTGAAAAAGGAAGGCTTCATTCTATGGCGTATTGAATCGTCTGTGGAAGTAAAAGAATACGACCGCGAAGGCGCCGTTGTGGAAGGCGGCTTTGACAACACGAAAGAGCATCTCGCTCTCGCCGAAAAAAACGGATTTCACTGGCACGAATCGCCGTTAGGCACCGATACGAGCCATCAGATTACATGGCAGTCGGTCGTTGAGCTCAAAGACGGCATCAACCAGCACCACAAAGGCTATCAGGGCAAGCTCACTCCGGAAATTCCAAACCGGGACATTGCGGATATCGACAAGCTGATGTCCGGCAGCTCGAGAAAGTATACCCATAAGGCCGAACGCGAAGGCTTTACGCTGACCATCAAGAATCCGTCCGAAATGGAAGAGCAGGACTGGGCCGATATCGAAGGCATGCTTGACAAGTCCGGCGAATACAAGAACTTTGATACCGGATCCGGCGAAAAGCGCCGCGATCTGGCCAGCGCATCCGACGGTTACTGCAAGCTCGTCAAAGTCCACAATGCGGATGGACAGCTGGTTTACGGCGGCTACTGGTACGTAACCAACATGGAAATGTTATGTTACTTCGGCGGAATTGACCGCAGTGCCGTCCGCTATAACCTTTCCGGCTTCATCCATCATGAGATGTATAAGCACGCCCTTGAACTCGGTCTGGAACGCTACAACTACGGCGGAATCAGCGGCTACTTTGAAAAGGGTCAGGACGGCTACGGCAGCTTCTTTTTCAAACGCGAACTCGGTGCGACCGTTGTTCGTACGTTCGGCATTTTCGACAAACCGCTCAACGCGATGGGCAAAATCTTCGAACAGCGCCTGAACAAGTAAATCCGAAAGAAATTCAGCCGGCAATACAGTTCAATCCGGAATACAGGAAGAAACGGGAGCAATCGACAAGCGCTCACGTTCAGACGATTCGCTTTATAAAGCCAGTCGTTTCGATCCTGCAAATTCACAAATCCGATTCACAGAACAGACTTAGAAATCCAGCGGGATGGTCAGTCACACAGGACAGGCCATCCTGCTGCTTTTTTATACCCAGACGAAATAAATACGAATATCCGCTTTCGACATTCATCCGTAAGCGTCAAATAAAAGACGGGTATTTTCTCGACCGCCTCCTTGGGATAATTC
>NZ_CAPAEZ010000071.1:0-13912 GCF_948576815.1 uncultured Allobaculum sp. | reverse complement strand
AAACTAGAAAGGCAAGGCACTGCTCACTTGTGAAGCTTAAGTGAACAGCATTGGCTTCGGCACAAGAAAAAGGTATTGACTTATTGCTATATCGCTATGACAATGGGTGCAACAAGGCCAACACTATTCAAGTTAAAATGTCCAGGACATATTATAATGACAAGGAAGATTCTGGATATCCATTCTACTTGTGGTTTAATAGGTTCCCTGTTCAGCAAAACGCAAACTGGTATATACTGGTCGGGATATATGCAAAACATTCTGATGATGTCAAGAATGCAGGTGCAAAAAGCACTAAATGGGACACGATAATGCTCGCATTTACGAATAAAGAAATGTTGCAATTTATGTCAGAGGTTAAACAAAGACGTGACCCAACAAAAGATGATAAAATGTTTGGGTTTGGCTTTGATTCAAGCAAAGCTATTTTTCAAACGAGGGGTTGTCCAGAAAATCGTGATATGAGTCGCTACCTTATAGAAAAACGCATTGACGAAATTACACATTCATTTATTTAGTAGTATCATATTAAAGGGGTGGTGGAAACTGAATACCTACACAAAGTTAACCGCATATTTGCCTATTCTTGAAGCTGATAATTTTGGAAAGTGGATAGTTGATAGCAAAAGCAAAGGAACGATTGAGAGCCCTATACAAATGCCCTATGTAACTTATTCCAGAATGGCGAGACACTTTATAGATGATGTTTACACTTTCGCTGATGAACACCAAGAATACGGCCTTTACAGCTACAATGATATTCTGTTTGAAAACGGAATCGAATGGAGTATTGTTTCCATGAGCGAAGTTGATACTTCTACTTTGGACGGAAAATGTATTACAGCCTTGCTTATGGGTGCAATTCGAGCAGATAGGTTTTCAGAGGGTGCGTTACTATACTTTTTTGAAACAGGTACAATTACAAAATGGCTTAATCGCCTTAAAGAAATAGATGAAAAAAAGAGTCTTGACTGAAACAAACAGCCAAGGCTTTTCTTTATACTATCGTAATACTAAACTTACGGCGTGATATGGTGTGATAGACCGAGTTAGGGAAAGCAGAAATCCCAAAAAGGTAATACGGGTAACACTTATGGAGAGTTATGGAGAGATAGGGCGAGTGCCTGTTAATCTTTTCATGATAGAACATATGGATTTCCTTTCTGGATCGATCGGGTTAAACCGATTTGCACGTATAGAGAATTCCATTGGGAAGACAAATTGAATTCTGATTTTCTTCCCAACGGAATCAAGAGTCTTTTGATTTTGAATTCATTCCGTCGATTCCTGACAGGATGAAGCACCTTGCAGCCCGTTATCTATTCGTAAACGCAAGGTTTTCTACAACTTCTACGTCTTCAAATTCGGGGGTATTTGTGACGATAACCATCGTCTGGGTTGGATAGCCGGCTTTTGCGATCGCGTCTTTATCAAATTTCAGAAGGGTCTGTCCCTTTTGGACGCGCTCACCCTGTTTTGCGAGAGCGGTAAAATGTTCGCCGTTCAGTTCCACGGTGTTAATGCCGACATGAATCAGAACTTCAATCCCGTCGTCGCTCATAAGACCGATGGCATGGGCGGTCGGGAAAAATACCGAGATTATTCCGTCAAACGGAGCTTCAACAATTCCCTTATCTGGCTCAATCACTGCGCCTTTCCCAAGAAGGCCTTCAGAGAACGCTTCGTCTTTTGCTGTACTTAACGGTGCGATCGTTCCTGGCGTGCAGGCTTCAACGATGGCTTTGGATGGTTTTGCGGCTTTGGGAGCCATTTCAATTTCTTTTGAACTCGTTTTGGAAGCAGACGTTTCTTTGCGGTCTTCTTTTTCGGAAGAAGCTTTTGCGTTTTTCTTTTCAAAGCGGATGGCCAGAATCCAGGTCAGGATGGCTGAGGAAACGCATGCGATAACAATTGCGATCAGAATGTTGTAAAAGAACATCATGGTATTGTCGCCGATATACAGCAGGACGGCGGGCAGACCGCTCGATCCGGTTGCGAAGCGGTGGGTATGGGTAAGGCCGGCATACAGTCCTCCAAGCGCACCGCCGATCATGCTGGCGTAGAGAGGATATTTCTTTGGAAGGTTTACGCCGTATAAGAGCGGTTCGGTAATGCCCATGTAGGCAGTAATCGTACCGGCTGTGGCAATCTGTTTTTCCTTGCGGTTTTTTTCACGGAAGGCAACCACTGCACCGGCGGGCGCCTGCGCCATATTGGAGCAGACGCAGCCGGGACCGAAAATGGAATCGTAGCCAAGCGTACCCATCTGCATGATACCGAGCGGTGCGATGCCATTGTGAATACCAAACATGACCATGACAGGAAGCAGACCGCCAACGAGAACGGCGGGTGCCCAGGCTGCATTTTCCGCAAGGTAGTTGAAGATCACGCCAAGCCAGGAACCAACAATGTTTCCAAGCGGTCCAATGATAGAGAGCGCCAACGTGCCCATGATGATCATCGTGAGCATCGGAACGAAGATCAGATTGACCGATTTTGGCATGATCCGATTCAGCCATTTTTCAACATACTTCTGAACAAGAATGATCAGAATGATGGGAACGACGCTGTTCGCGTAATTGACCAGCTGGAACGGAATGACTTCAAACAGACTGACCGGCTCTCCGGCAGAGACCAGTCCGGTCCAGGTCGGATGCATGAGAATGAGCGCGGTTACGCACGCCAGAATCGGATTGCACTTCAGTTTCTGAGCTTCCGTAAACGCCACCAGAACCGGCAGGAAATAGAACGCGGAATCGGCGAACATGTTAAGCAGAATGTACGTCTGCGAATCGTTTGTAATGAAATGGAACACGGTGAGCAGAGCCAGAACGGCTTTGATCATACCGTCACCGGATAAAGCGGGAATAATGGGCTGGAATACGGAGGAGACGAAGTCGATGACCGTATTCATCGCCCCCTTCTTCTCTTCTTTTTTTCCTTCGTCCTTCCCGGAAGCTGAAGACAGATCCGCAAGCTTTTCTACCTCTTCAAAAACGTCCGCGACATGTGTTCCGATAACGACCTGATACACGCCGGCATTTCGAATGACCCCGGCTACGCCGTCCATGTTTTTAATGGCTTCATCATCCGCAAGCTGTTCATCCGCCAGACTAAAGCGAATACGGGTCTGGCAGTGATATGCGGACTGGATATTTTTCTGGCCGCCAACCTTTTCAATAATGTCTGCGGCAAGCTGCTCGTACTTTTTCGACATATCTTTCTCCCTGTTTTCAAAATGAATCGAGATGACCGGGCCCTGGTTTTCTCTTTTTCCCTGTTGCACTTGAAAGATACCATCCCTAAATTCTTTTCGATACCGCTTTCAGACCGATGGAAATGCCGTTTCACAATCACGGAGGTTTCTTTCCATTGGGATGAAATCCGCTGAAACGAACGGGCCAAAACCGGCCAGAATGGCTGGAAGCCGCATAAATTCGCTGAACTGTCTCCTGTCGTGTAATCCGCCAGACAGCCGAAAAATGGTCTGAGCCGGCCTTTGTGGATTTGCGTTGATCTGCATTGCTCTGGATCGGACGGCAGAAAAATGCCTTTTGTCCTTTTGCTGCCGCCATCCCGTTCCTCACGTTTCCCGTTTTCAGGCGATGGAACGAGAACTCTTGAAAGCAGGCTTTCGTTTTCAGAAAATTGTGAAAACATTCAATTGTAATCGTTTACATTGCAGATCCTGTGTCCGGAACGCTTTTTCCGTTTCCGTTCTTGACCATGCGCTTTTTGATCTTGTATTCTTACACCAGCGAAAAGGCAAAGACGCCAATAAGCTTCAACCCACGTTCACTCCGATTAAGTGGCGAGTTGCAGCTGGAGTGTCTTTGCCTTTTTTCTACTATAAGGAGATGGATTATGAATACGAACGTCGCAGAAATCTTTGGTGAAAAGGTCTTTGACGACCAGAAGATGCGAGAGCGTCTGCCAAAAGATACGTATCGAGAACTGAAAAAAACGATCGACCAGGGCCTTCCGCTGAACCGTAAAATCGCCAACGCCGTCGCCCATGCCATGAAAGTCTGGGCCATTGAAGAAGGCGCGACCCATTTCACGCACTGGTTCCAGCCGATGACCGGCATTACCGCTGAAAAGCACGATTCCTTTATTACGCCGGACGGAGACGGAACCGTCATTATGGGCTTTAAAGGCTCCGAGCTCATTAAAGGCGAACCGGATGCTTCCTCTTTTCCAAACGGCGGTCTGCGTGCCACGTTTGAAGCCCGCGGCTATACCGCATGGGACCCCACCAGCAATGCATTTATTAAGGAAGGCGTTCTTTGCATTCCTACCGCTTTCTGTTCCTATACCGGACACGCTCTGGATAAGAAAACGCCTCTGCTGCGATCAATGGAAGCGATCGGAAAGCAGACCAGGCGCATTCTTCGCCTGTTTGGAATCGATGATGTCGCCTCCGTCAAAACGACCGTCGGTCCCGAACAGGAATATTTTCTCGTCGACCGCGATCTGTACAACCAGCGCAAGGATCTGATCTTTACAGGACGTACCCTCTTTGGCGCACCGGCTCCAAAAGGGCAGGAAATGGAAGATCATTACTTTGGAACGATTCAGTCCCGCGTAAAATCGTTCATGGACGAACTGAATGTCGAGCTGTGGAAACTTGGCGTCATGGCAAAAACCCAGCATAACGAAGTGGCGCCCGCTCAGTTTGAAATCGCACCGATTTTCTCGACCACCAACCTGGCGACCGATCAGAACCAGCTGACTATGGAACTGATCCAGCGTATCGCCAAAAAACATAACCTGGTTGCTCTGCTTCACGAAAAGCCTTTTGAAGGCATTAACGGCAGCGGCAAGCACAACAACTGGTCCCTCTCCACCAATACCGGACTAAACCTTCTCGAACCCGGCGATACCCCGTACGAAAACCTGCAGTTTCTGACGTTCCTGGCCGGCATTGTCAAAGCCGTCGACGAACACCAGGATCTGCTCCGCCTTTCGGTAGCCACCGCCGGAAACGATCACCGTCTGGGTGCAAACGAAGCGCCTCCGGCTATCATCTCCATCTTTACCGGCGACGAACTCGCGGAAGTCATCGAAGCGATCAAAGCCGATGCCGATTACGGAAGCAAGGACAAGCAGTTCATGAACATCGGTGCCCGCGTTCTGCCTAAACTTCCCGTTGACACGACCGACCGCAACCGCACATCCCCGTTCGCGTTTACCGGCAACAAGTTTGAATTCCGTATGCCCGGCTCCGCCCAGTCCATTGCCGGCATCAATATGATTCTGAATACGGCGATCGCCGATTCGCTGATGCAGATTGCCGACGTGCTCGAACAGGCCGAAGATCTTCCTTCCGCTCTGCACAAGCTGCTTCGTGACATTTTCACGAATCATTCCCGCATCATCTTTAATGGCAACGGCTATTCCGACGAATGGGTCGAAGAAGCCGAACGCCGCGGCCTGCTCAATCTCAGGACCACGCCGGAAGCCATCCCGTATTTAAAACGCCCCGAGAATATTGCGCTCTTTGAACGGCATCACGTTCTGAGCGAAGAAGAAGTTCTCTCCCGCTATGAAATCCTGATGGAAGAATACGTTCATCTGCTGAACATCGAAGCCAGAACGATGATCGACATGGCCGGCCAGGAAATCCTTCCTGCCGTCAGTGCCTATCAGAAATCGCTTGCCGATACCGTTCTAGTCAAAACCCAAGTGGGTCTGCCCGCCGATCAGGGCTACGAAGGCACGATGCTGGCGCGCGGCAATTCCGAACTGACCAAAGCGTTTGCAGCGCTCGAACAGCTCAAGGCCGATCGCGATACGATGGATCATCTGGAACCGATCGAAACTGCAGCCGACTATGTCCGCGAAGTAATCCTCCCGGATATGGAAGAGCTGAGAAAGCATTGCGACGCGCTCGAAACCATGACGGACCAGAAATACTGGCCGTTCCCTGGCTACGATCGACTTCTGTTTGGACTCTAAATTTCACAAGCGGCTCTGCCGCTTGTTTTCTTTCACCCATTTTTAAGGAGAATCTTATGTGCACAGTTTTTTCCGTACAGACTTATCATCCGAATGCTGATGCAATCGAAGCGGCTTTGAAGAAAACGGAAACCCGCGGACCGGATGACACGAAGGTCGTTGTACTCGATGGCGCAGTGCTTGGATTCCAGCGGCTGTCCATTATGGGTCCTGACGCTTCAGGCATGCAGCCCTTCTTTCTTGGCGAAAATGCGCTGGTCTGCAATGGCGAAATTTACGGGTTTCGAAAAATCAAAAGCGAACTGGCGGCCAGAGGCTATGCCTTCCATTCCGATTCTGACTGCGAAATTCTGCTTCCTCTTTACGAAGAATACGGCACCGGGATGTTTGAACAGCTTGATGCGGAATTTGCGTGCGTGATTTACGATGGCCAGTCGAAATCGCTGATCGCTGCCCGCGATCCGATCGGCATTCGTCCTCTGCATTACGGCTATACCCCATACGGCGAAATCTGCTTTGCCTCAGAAGCCAAAAACCTGGAAGGGCTGGTCGAAACGATTTATCCCTTCCCGCCCGGACATTTTTACAAAGACGGTCAGTTCATCTGTTATCGTGACATGAGTCAGGTGGATGCCGTGATTGACGATGATCTTGAAACGATCTGCAAAACCATTCATGACCGGCTGATTGACGGCGTGCTGAAACGCCTGGATGCGGATATGCCCGTCGGTTTCCTCCTTTCCGGAGGACTCGATTCCTCTCTGGTCTGCACCATCGCCGCCAGACATATGGACCGTCCGATCGAAACGTTTGCGATCGGCATGGAAGACGATGCGATCGATCTCAAATACGCAAGACAGGTCGCTGAATTTATCGGAAGTAATCATCACGAACTGATCATGACCAAAGAGGAAGTGCTCTCCTCTCTGGAAGAAGTCATTGCCGAACTGGCTACGTTTGATATCACAACGATCCGCGCGTCCATGGGCATGTATCTCCTCTGCAAAAAGATCCGGGAAATGAGCGATATCCGCGTGCTTCTGACCGGTGAGATTTCCGATGAGCTGTTCGGGTACAAATACACCGACTTCGCCCCCTCCCCTGAAGAATTCCAGAAAGAAAGCGAGAAGCGTGTACGCGAGCTGCATATGTATGACGTTCTGCGAGCCGACCGGTGCATTTCCACCCATTCCATGGAAGCCCGGGTCCCCTTTGGAGATCTCGATTTCGTCTCCTACGTAATGGCCGTCGATCCGGCCAGAAAGATGAATACGTACGGCATCGGCAAATACCTTCTGCGTCATGCTTTTGAAGAGGATCATCTGCTTCCTGAGTCCATTCTCTTCCGTCAGAAAGCCGCGTTCTCGGATGCGGTCGGCCATTCGATGGCCGATGATCTCAAAGCGTATGCCGAAGAACGATATACCGATGAAGAATTCGAAGAAAAGAGACAGCAGTATACGCATGCGATGCCTTTTACCAAGGAGTCGCTGCTGTATCGCGAACTGTTTGAAAAACACTATCCAGGCCAGTCGCAGATGATTGTCGATTTCTGGATGCCCAATAAAAACTGGAAGGGATGCGATGTGAAAGATCCCTCCGCCCGCGTGCTTTCCAACTACGGGGAAAGCGGAAGCTAGAAAGGAAATCCTTATGAATGAATTCCTGAAAGAACACGATGCCTGCGGCATCGGTACCGTCTGTCAGATGGACGGTACGCCTTCCCATCACGTTGTCGACCAGGCGCTCCATATTGTCGAAAAGCTCGAACACCGCGCCGGAAAAGATGCCAGCGGAACGGTAGGCGATGGAGTCGGCATTCTTCTGCAGGTCAGCGATACCTTTTTCACCAAGGCCTGCCGGCAGATCGATATCGACTACGTCCCCAATGGCCGTACCGGCATCGGCATGTTTTTCTTTCCGCAAAATGAACTCGAACGAAACCAGGCCAAAAAGCTGTTTGTGACGATGGCCCGCAAGGAAGGCTGTACGTTTCTGGGCTGGCGAAAGGTGCCCGTTCAGGAAGAAATTCTTGGCGAACCCGCAAAAGAATGCATGCCCTCCATCTGGCAGGCGTTTCTCAAAGCGCCAGATACAGTAAAGACGCGCAAGGACTTTGATCGTCTGCTCTATGTGCTTCGCCGCGAGTTTGAAAAGAGCTGTCCGCACACATACGTCGCGTCGCTTTCCTGCCGGACGATCGTCTACAAAGGCATGTTTTTAGTGGATCAGCTGCGGCGGTTTTATCTGGATCTGCAGTCGGAAGACTATCAGAGTGCTATCGCGATCGTGCATTCCCGCTTTTCGACCAACACAAAACCAAGCTGGAAACGCGCGCATCCCAACCGGATGATTGCGCACAACGGCGAAATCAACACAATTCGCGGCAATGCAAACCGCATGCTGGCGCGTGAAGAAAGCATGACGAGTCCGCTGATCGACACCCAGTATAAAAAAGTCCTTCCCGTCATTAATCCGGATGGATCCGATTCAGCCATGCTCGACAATACACTCGAATTTCTGACGATGAACGGCATGGATCTGGCCAAGGCGGTTGCAATCTGCATTCCCGAACCGTGGAAGCATGTCCCGATGGATCCAAAGCGCAAGGACTTTTATCACTACTACGCGACCATGATGGAACCCTGGGACGGTCCAGCGGCCATTCTGTTTTCCGATGGCGAAGTGTGCGGGGCAGTTCTTGATCGAAACGGTCTGCGTCCAGCGCGCTACTACATCACCAAAGACGGGCAGTTCATTCTTTCTTCGGAAGTCGGCGTACTCGATATTGAACCGGATCAGATCGTCGAAAAATCGCGGCTGATGCCCGGCCGAATGCTGCTGATCGATACGAAGGAAGGCCGCCTGATTCCTGATGAAGAACTGAAAGCGCGCTACGCCAGTTCTCACCCGTATGGCGAATGGCTGAGCCTGAAACTCATGCATCTCGAAGATCTCAAATCGCGCGATCGAAAACCGCAGATGCACGAGCAGAAACTGCGCGACGAACTGTACCGCAATTTCGGCTACACTTACGAAGATGTGAACGATCAGATTTTGCCGATGGCCAGAGAAGCAAAAGAACCGATTGCTTCCATGGGAACCGATGTTCCGTTAGCGCTGCTCTCGAAACTTCATCCCACGCTCTTTCATTATTTCAAGCAGCTGTTCGCGCAGGTCACCAATCCGCCGATCGATTCGCTGCGCGAAAAAGTCGTTACCGATACGACCATCTATATTGGTTCTTCTGGAAATCTTCTCGAAGAAAAAGCCGGCAACTGCGCACTGCTGGAAATCAATCATCCCATTCTCGATGCCAGCGACATGGACAAAATTCGCAGTCTCAATCAGCCGGGACTGAAATCCCGCGTCATTTCCCTGCTCTTTTACAAAGGAATGCCCCTCAAGGACGCGCTCGATCAGCTGTTTATCGAATGCGACCGGGCATACCGGGACGGCTGTTCGATTCTGATTCTTTCCGACCAGGGCGTGGACGAAAGCCATATGGCGATTCCGAGTCTGCTTGCGGTTTCGGCCCTTGAACAGCATCTGGTCGCTACGAAAAAGAAGACGGCCATGTCGATTCTTCTCGAAAGCGGCGAGCCGAAAACGGTCCATGAATTTGCGGCTTTGCTCGGTTTTGGTGCCAGCGGCATTTATCCGTATCTCGCCCACGAATGCATCGAAGAGCTGATCGACAAGGACATTCTCGATAAGGAACCTTCCAAAGCCATCGAAGACTACAATCAGGCGGTCCTTTCGGGCATCGTCAAAATTGCCGCCAAAATGGGCATTTCCACCCTCCAGTCGTATCAGGGTGCTCAGATTTTTGAAGCCGTAGGTATTTCCAAAGACGTTATCGACGCGTACTTCACGAATACGCAGTACGAAATCGGCGGTATTGGTCTGAAGGAAATCGAAGAAGATCTGCTCTGGCGCCACGCCCGTGCCTTCGATCCGCTCGGATTGCGCGCCAATACGTCTCTCGATTCGATCGGCTTTCATAAGCTGCGCTCGGGCAAAGGCAAGGAAGACCACCTGTATTCTCCAGAAGCGATTGTTATGCTCCAGAGCGCAGTGCAGACCGGGGATTATGACTTGTTCAAAGCGTATTCGAAACGGATTCATGACGAAAATGCACCCCATAACCTGCGCAACCTTCTTTGTTTTGAGGGAAGCCGTCCATCGATTCCGCTGGAAGATGTCGAACCCGTTGAATCGATCGTGAAACGCTTTAAAACGGGGGCCATGTCGTATGGGTCCATTTCTCAGGAAGCGCACGAATGCATGGCGGAAGCCATGAACCGTCTGGGCGGCCGTTCGAACTCCGGGGAAGGCGGCGAACGGCCCGAACGCTATGGAACCTTGCGCAATTCCGCCATTAAGCAGGTTGCTTCCGGCCGCTTTGGCGTCGATTCCGCCTATCTCTGCTCCGCCAGCGAAATTCAGATCAAGATGGCGCAGGGCGCCAAGCCGGGCGAAGGCGGTCATCTGCCAGGCGGCAAAGTGTATCCGTGGATCGCGAAAACGCGCTGTTCCACGCCAGGCGTAACGCTGATTTCTCCGCCTCCTCACCACGATATTTACTCGATTGAAGATCTCGCCCAGCTCATTTTCGATTTGAAAAACGCGAATCGAGACGCCAGAATTTCCGTCAAGCTCTGTTCGGAAAACGGGGTAGGCACCGTCGCCTGCGGTGTCGCCAAGGCCGGTGCGGCGGTCATCCTGATTTCCGGCTACGACGGCGGTACCGGCGCTGCCGGCCAGAGTTCGATCCATCATGCAGGTCTTCCCTGGGAGCTCGGTCTCATTCAGTCGCATAAGGAACTGAGTGCCAATGGTCTGCGTCAGCAGGTGATTCTCGAAACGGACGGCAAGCTCATGAGCGGAATCGATGTCGCCATCGCGGCGTTACTTGGCGCGGAAGAATTTGGCTTTGCGACGGCTCCGCTCGTATCCATGGGCTGCCGCATGATGCGCGTCTGCTCACTCGATACGTGTCCGTTTGGCATTGCGACTCAGAACGAAGAACTGCGCAAGCGCTTTAAGGGCAAACCGGAATACGTCATGAACTTCATGCGTTTTACCGCCATGGAACTGCGCGAAATCATGGCTGAACTGGGCTTTGCGACGCTCGATGAAATGGTTGGTCAGGCGGCCAGCTGTCTGAAAGTCCGAAATACGCAGGCACTCGAACGCGCCGAACTTGCTCATCTTGATGATCTTCTCAAAGGCATTGAACCGATCCATCATCAAAGCGGTCAGGCGTTTGATTTTCATCTCGAACAGAGTCTGGATGTGGATGTGCTCCTTCCTGCGCTGCGCAAAAATCTGAAACGCAGAAAAGCGTGTGAGATGGATGTCGACATCTGTTCGACCAACCGCACCTTTGGCACGATTCTTGGCAGTGAAATGACCCGCTCTTTAGCCAAAGGCGAAACGCTGGACGAAGATCTGATTACCGTACGGGCGCATGGCGGTGCCGGACAGTCCTTTGGCGCGTTCATTCCGCAAGGGCTGCGCCTGGAATGTGAAGGCGATGCCAACGATTACTTTGGAAAAGGTCTTTCTGGCGGTACGCTGGCCATTTATCCGCCAAAAGTTTCCGGCTTTAAACCGGAAGAAAATGTGATCATCGGCAATGTGGCGCTTTATGGAGCCACTTCGGGCAAAGCGTTCATCAACGGAAAAGCCGGCGAACGCTTCTGCGTTCGAAACTCTGGCGCCGTGGCGGTCTGTGAGGGCTGCGGCGATCACGGACTCGAATACATGACTGGCGGAACGGCCGTGGTTTTAGGTCCGGTCGGCAAAAACTTTGCGGCCGGCATGAGCGGCGGCATCGCCTACGTGCTCGATCGAGAGCATGAGCTGTATCTCCATGTGAACCCGGAACTTGTCGATCTGGAAATGCTGGAAAGCAAAACCGATATTGAGGCCCTTGAAGCCATTCTTAAAGACCATGTGAAAGCGACCGGCAGTCCTTTAGCCGCATCGCTTTTAAAGGACTATCGGACGAAGCTCGATCAGTTCAAGAAAATCGTGCCGCGCAATTACCAGAAAATCCGCACAGATATCAAGGCGCTTGAAGATCTGGGCTACAGCGAACAGGAAGCCGCTCTCAAAGCCTTTGAGATGGCCCATCCGCACTAGAAAGGACGATGTCACTATGGAAAAGAACTTTGGATTTCTTGAATACACCAGGCAGGATGACCCGATTCTTCCGGAATCCGAACGTTTGAAAACGTTTGGCGAATTTCATCGTCCCTTAGACGAAAGCCGAAGAAGAGAACAGGCGGCGCGCTGCATGCACTGCGGCGTTCCGTTCTGTCAGTCCGCGATTTCCCTGAACGGAATGACGACAGGCTGTCCGCTTCACAATCTCATTCCGGAATGGAACGAACAGCTCGCCCTCAAAAACGATCAGTACGCCCTCATCCGGCTTTTGAAAACGAACCCGTTTCCTGAATTTACCAGCCGGATCTGCCCTGCGCTCTGTGAAAAGGCGTGCATCAACGGCATCGATTCACAGCCGACCACGGTTCATGACAACGAGTTTTTCATTATTGAAAACGGGTTTAAAAACGGCTGGGTCAAGCCGGCCGAAATTGAGGAACAGACCGGAAAGCGCGTGGCGATCATCGGTTCCGGTCCTTCCGGTCTGAGCTGCGCAAACTATCTCAATCGGCGCGGTCACTTTGTGGATGTCTATGAAAAGGACGATCGTCCTGGCGGACTTCTGATGTACGGCATTCCCAACATGAAACTCGACAAGTCAGTCGTTGAACGGCGCATCCATCTGCTCGAACAGGAAGGCGTGGCTTTTCTTTGCGGCGTAGAAGCCGGCAGGGACATTTCCTTTGAACAGCTAAAAACGCAGTACGACGCGATCGTTCTGGCAGCCGGCAGCATCGTGCCGCGCAGTCTGAATGGAGTCGACACGGCGCTTGGCGGCGTATATTATGCGGTCGATTTTTTGCGGCAGACGACTAAGGATGTTCTGGCCGGTACCGATTTTCTGATTTCGGCCAAAGACAAAAACGTGATTATCGTCGGCGGCGGGGATACGGGAAATGACTGCACAGGAACCGTTCTTCGTCAGCACTGCAAATCCGTTACTGCTCTGGAAATGATGCCCAAGCCGCCGCTGCACCGCGCTGAAAACAATCCATGGCCGGAATGGCCCAAAGTCCTGAAAACCGATTACGGGCAAAAAGAAGCTATAGAACGATTTGGAGAAGATCCGCGTCGTTTCCAGACGACGATCGCCTCCATTACCGAACAGGACGGGCATATTGAAAGCGTAACGACCGTAGAAGTTGGTCCGGGCTTTAAACCGATTGAAGGTACAGAACAGACGCTTCCCTGCGATCTGCTGCTGATCGCGGCTGGATTTGTGGGCGTACCGCAGTCTCTGGCCAGCGAATTTGATCTGCCGCTTACCGCTCGAAACACCATCGAAACAGAAGCCGGCGGAAAACGCGTATCTGACGCGCTGTTCGCGTGCGGCGACTGCCGTCGCGGCCAGTCTCTGGTCGTCTGGGCGCTGATGGAAGGCCGGGAGTGTGCCAGAGAAGTCGATGAATACCTCATGGGCTACTCGAATATCGAATAGACTAAGTCAAAAAGAATGGTGAAAAAAAGAAGGATGAAAAAAGATGAATGGCTGATCGGCAAAGCGCGGAACTGACGAGAAGGTCTGCGCCTTCCCGATCGGATTCCTCCATTCCTCTTGCGCAAATCCTGTTCCACAAACCATTTCCATTTTCAGGAGGATCAATTCGTAAACTCGATTCGTCCTCCTTTTTTTCTTTCTGGATTCGTTTTGCATTCCATATACGGGATTTCTAAGACAGCAGGATGGCGGTATGATTGATTTCCTCAGACAAATTTCAAATTTTGAAAGTAAGCGTCAAATAAAAGACGGGTATTTTCTCGACCGCCTCCTTGGGATAAT
>NZ_CAPAEZ010000070.1:0-14016 GCF_948576815.1 uncultured Allobaculum sp. | reverse complement strand
TAAGTGAGCTTGTGAAGCTTAAGTGAACAGCATTGGTTTTAAACTACAAAAAACATGAGCGGTAAAGTACACTTTGGCTTTGCCATGCGGATTCGAATGCTCAGGTTTCGTTTTCATACATTTCTCCTGTCTGAAGTAAGACTCTTCTTTTACTGTACACAGATCCCGCAAATCAGAAGCATGTTTTTTGACACTCCAGCAAAATCGCATTCCAGCCTGCTCTCTGGGGGACAGAATTCGGATTCCTGCTTTCATCTCTTGCGGGCGGTAAAGCGGAGAGGATGAAGAGCGGCTTCTATAATGAAGCTGACAGGTTTTACCCCAAAAGATGTCCTTTACTACTGGAAATGAGGGAAGAAATGTATGGATTGGAAAAATAATTTTGATCGCGAGACGCTTTTTAACGGCTATTTACTGTTTCGGCAGGGAAGAGTCAGCCCGATTTATCGACAGGGCGATTACTGCTTTGCGATCGTCGATGGAAGAGAAAAAGTTCGTGCCCGTCTGGTGGACGATACCATCTCGGATCTGCAGTGCACCTGCCTTCCTTCCAGGGAAGGAAGACTCTGCGCGCACCAAGCGGCCTTTCTCTTTGCGCTGGAAAATACATTAGAAAATCAAAGACAGTCAGCTCCTGCAGCTGCAGAAAATCGGAACCATCCAGAAGAAGAAGAGGAAAAAGACTTCGAAGAGATGGACAGGGAAGCGGACGATTCAAATCGTGCAGATCAGGATCTGGAAACGGAGGAACATACCGAAGCCGATCAAGAGGACACGGATCCGTATTTCGCCGAGCCAGATGAGCCGGAAGATTCCGTTGAACAGTGGAGGCGTCGTTTTGCGCAAAATCCAGGTTTAAGACGCTATCCGTACAATTTGGAAAATACGACAGAAAATTCGAACTCGAATTTCACCAATCCAAATGAATTTGAGCCGGAACAAGCCGCCTCTCCTGCGCAGTCCGAAGACGAATACGAACAGCCGGTCCTCGAACGCCCAGAAACTCCGTGGAAAAACCCGTTTCTGGATTCGCTGCTTAGTCCCCAAGGTCTGTTTGGGCAGGATGAGTCCGAAGCGACAAATCCATATGGAAGAAACAGAGAGGATCATCCCGTCGAATCGGCAATTCCTCCCAAAACGCAAATGCCTCGGGGTGCGGCAGTAACCTCTTTGGCACCAGATAAAGAAGCAATCTCTGGAGCGGATTCAGACGTTTCTGTAAAGGAAAACTTCGGCGCCCAGACGATGGAACCCAAAGCCCCTGTCCAGCCGGAGGAAGAAGCAGAAGATTCTTCAAACACGACTTACAGCGCCGCAAACAAATCCGAAGGCGCAAAAGAGCCAGCTCCCGAAAAAGAAACCGAGCAGCCAAATGTACAGGAGGAGACCGCACGCCAGACAAGCCAGACTTCGTTTGAAGCATCGATTGACTATTCCAGCCTTTCGTCTCTGGTCGATTCGTTCTCACTGGAAGATCTTGCCGGTCTTGTGAAGGAATACGGAACGATGCATCCCGAAATGCAGGACTTCCTGACCGCAAGCATCGCCAAATCGCATGCTGAAGAGGCACAGGATCTTCTGGAACGCCGGGCGATGCAGAAGATTGCTGAAATTTTGCAGGATCATCCGGAAAGCCGCTGCGGAAGCCGAGAAATCCGCAGCTTTGAAAACTGGATGGAAGAGCAGTGCGATGTCCTGGTCCGCAATGGCTCCGCCATTCTGGCTGCAGAACTGCTGGAAAGCATCCTCCTGACGCTGGAACGAACCGCGACCGTATCGAACGCGTCGTTTGTTCTGTCCTGCGGCGAATTTGTTCTGGATCTTTTAGAGAAAATTGCGCTCCGGGCCGAACCGGCATTAATTAAAGAGCTGTTTTCCTGGATCGAATACCAGCTGGAAGCCAATAACCTTCCGGATTTCAAGGACCGTCTCGTGACCCTGACGGAACGCAACTGTTTCGATATCGCCGATTTGCAGGAAGTGCGATACCAGTCTCTCGTCCGTCTGTACGGAACGTCGCGAAAAGAAGGCAAACTGCATGCCTACCGGGATCGTCTGCTTCGTTCCATTCTGGATCTCGAAAAAGAAAATCCGGAATATGAACGCGCCACATCCGCTTTTGAAAAAACGTACGGAATGCTTCCGGAAGTTCTCATTCTCAAGGCGGTCGATGCGCTGAATGAAAACGATCCGAAAGAAGCCGTCCAGCTTCTGAATCAGAGCCGGCGCAAGGGAATGAGCGCTTCTGAGGAAGAAAAAGTCATGCGGCTGATGATTCAGGCGCAGCTTAAACTTTCCCATCCGGAAAAGGCCGTCCAGGAGCTTTACGAACTGATCTTTGTTTTACAAAACGGACGGCTCGAAGATCTCCAGCTTCTTCATGAACTGGATTCGAACGATCAGTGGAAAGACGATCTGGAAAAGATTGAAAAGAGCGTGGATGAAGACGTACTGATTGAACTGTACGATTTCCTGAAGGAAGACGAAAAGCTTCTCGATCTGATGGAAAAATCGAAAAACTATTACCACCTCTCGCGTTTTGCAGACCGACTGTCGGGTGTTGACCCGGATCGAACCGCCGCTCTTTGGCTGAACTATGCAAAAGAGAGTGCGGCAAGCGCGCATTCGAGAAAAGCGTATCGCCGAAGTGCCATCGCTTTTGAGAAAGCGTCTCAAAGCGAAACATTAAAGGATCAGGTAAAGGAAGCTGTTCATAAGACAAGAGAAGACCACCGTCGCCAGCATGCCTTTATCGAAGAACTCGATCGTCTTGGCATTGTCAAATAGAACCCGGCCGACTAGATCTGTTAAAAATGAATCCAACAAAAAACGGGACTTCCGTTCTGCATCATGCAGAGGGAAGTCCCTTCTTTTTTGTCTGTGAATTTAGGAAAAGGAACAAGGAAAGCAGTAATCCTGTTCAAGTTTATAAATTATTCCTGTTCGAGTTTAAGTGTTTTTGTGGTGAGATCGCAGACTTCTTCTGGTCCGTAGTACTGGATTGCACCTGGGAAGGTGTAGCAGGTTTCTACAGCCCACTGGTCGCGGTTGGCTTCGAAGAATTTGAACGGCTTGCCGTCGAGTTCGACGAGCGCTTTCTTGATAACCGGTTTGTCTTCGCCATGACGACGTTCGATGTTCATCATCTTGGTGATCGGCATGCCGCCGGCTACCCATTCGGATGCTGGTTTGGACAGGTTGGAAATCTTGGAGAGGTATCCAGTGAATCCGTTCTGGATCAGCAGGAATGCGTTGTAGCCAAGGGAGTAGCAGTAGTCGGAGTCAAAGTTCGAAGGGAATGCGCAGCGTCCTTCGTAACCAAAGAAGTGGTGCAGCGGGTTGAACTTGCCGGTGTAGGTACCTTTGGCAGCGCGTGCCTTGAGTTCATTGGCAACGAGAGCGGAGAACAGTTTTTCCGATTCGATCAGAGATACCTGTACGTTTCCGTGCGGGTCTCTTTCGAGGAACAGCTGCTGCTGGATGTTTTCCGGCAGAATTGCGAAGACTTTGAATGCGTCTTCGCTCAGACCGTTCTTGATGAACTCATATTTTTCTTTCCATGTTGGAAGAGCGTTGAACGCGTCGGCTTTGCTTCCGGCAAGAAGTTCGTTGATTTCAGCGATCAGAGCGGAGAATTCAGGAACGAATTCAACTACGCCTTCCGGAATGATAACAACACCGAAGTTGTTGCCGTTGGCAGCACGTTTTTCTACGGAATCGGCGATGTAGTTGGCGATTTCGGAGAGAGACATTTTCTTCGCAGCGACTTCTTCGGAAATGAGGCAGATGTTTGGCTGTGTCTCAAGAGCAGCTTCCAGTGCTACGTGAGAAGCAGAACGGCCCATAACCTTGATGAAGTGCCAGTATTTCTTAGCGGAGTTGGCATCGCGTTCGATGTTTCCGATCAGTTCACTGTATGTCTTTGTAGCGGTATCGAAACCAAAGGAGATTTCAATGTCGTCGTTTTTTAGGTCGCCGTCGATCGTTTTTGGAGCGCCGATTACCTGTACGCCAGTGTTGTGTGCAGCAAAGTATTCGGCAAGAACGGCTGCGTTGGTGTTGGAGTCATCGCCGCCGATGATTACGATGGCGTTGATGCCGTGCTTTTTCGCTACTTCTGCAGCAACCGTGAACTGTTCTTCTGTTTCAAGTTTTGTACGGCCGGAACCGATGATATCGAATCCGCCTGTGTTGCGGTAAGCGTTGATATAGTCGTCATCGAATACAATGAAGTCATCTTCGATCAGACCGCTTGGACCGTTTTTGAAACCGATCAGAACGTTGTCCGGGTTAGCGGCTTTCAGAGCATCGTAGAGACCGCTGATTACATTGTGGCCGCCTGGCGCCTGTCCGCCGGAAAGGATAACACCGACAACCTGTTTGCCTTCTGGTGCTGTGCTTTCGCCTTTAACGAAAGTGATTTCTTTCTTTCCGTAAGTATTCGGGAAGAGTTTCTGGATTGCTTCCTGGTCCGCAACGGACTGGGTAGGTTCGCCTTCCTTAACCGCAATGCTGGAAATGCCGTGACGAAGCATTCCCGGAAGCTTTGGCTGGTAAGCGTAGCGAGCTTTCTGTAACGGGGAAATTGTCATTTCTATACTCCTTCTTAATCGCTCAAATCATAAGATAACCGGTCAGAATTGTAAATCCTCAAAGAGAAAGGGCTGTCATTGCATGGCAGCGAGGAGAACAGAGTACTCAATAAGGACTTCGATTCCAGAACCGGCCTTTCCATTTTACGCTATCTGGACATACGGTTTCAAATTCCTGAAAATTCGATCCCATTATACGAGCAGATAAACAGCACGATTCGACAAAAAAGCACCTGACTTAACGACAGATGCTTAATTTCAATCGGGTTTATTCGATAACGATTTCTTCTTCGATGAGAACTTCTTCTGGCTGCTTCAGACTGGCTACGAACGCTTCAATGCGATCGCAGGCTTCCTTGAGGTTTTCGTAGGACGTCGCATACGAAATACGGACGAAGCCTTCGCCATGTTCGCCAAAAGCGGTGCCGGGAACGACAGCGACTTTCTGCTCTTCGAGCAGACGGACGCAGAACTGATCCGAAGTCAGACCGGTCGAGGTGATATCCGGGAACGCGTAGAACGTGCCGCGCGGAACGTTCGTGCGCAGTCCCATGCGGTTCAGCCGGGCGCAGAGCAGATTGCGGCGCCGTTCGTATTCCTTTTTCATCTCTTCCGTATCTTCCAGACCGGATCCGAGTGCTTCAATCGCCGCATACTGGGCGGCCGTCGGCGCGGACATGATGATGAACTGATGAACCTTGGTCAGCTGGCTGTTGATTTCCGCGTTGCAGAGCAGATAGCCGAGGCGCCATCCGGTCATCGCAAAGGCTTTAGAAAAGCCGTTGATGACGAGAACCTGATCCTTGATGGAATCAAAGGAAGCCGGCGAGCAGAATTCGCCTTCAAACGTAAGTTCTGCATAAATTTCGTCGGAAACAATATAAATTCCGGATTCTTCAAAAATCGGTACGAGTTTTTCGTAGTCTTCACGGCCCATCGTTCCTCCCGTCGGATTGGAAGGGAAGTTGAGCATGATGCATTTGGTCTTTTCCGTTAAAGCGGCTTTCAGATCTTCCGGGGTCAGTTTGAAGTCGTTATCCTGCGTCAGTTCGATATAGACCGGAACGCCTCCAGCCATGATGATCGCCGGTTCATACGCCACGTAGTTCGGGTCGAGAACAATGACTTCATCGCCAGGATTGATCAGGGTGCGGAAGCACAGATCCACAGCTTCAGATCCGCCGACGGTAACCAGTGCTTCCTTTTTCGGATCGTAGTCCACGCCGAAGCGGTTATGGTAGTATTCGCAGATCGCTTCGCGCAGTTCAATCAGACCGCGGTTTGCGGTGTAGTGGGTATAGCCGCTCTGCATCGATTCAATAGCCGCGTTGGAAATGTGCCAGGGCGTATTGAAATCTGGTTCGCCGATACCCAGGGAAATGACGCCTTCCATGGAGTTGGCCAGATCGAAATACTTTCGGATGCCGCTTGGCTTCATGGTTTTGATAACTTGATTGATCGGTTTCATCAGTAGCTCACCACCAGTCGGTCTTCTTTTTTGTCCGGCCTGCCGGCACCGGTCAGAATGCCGGACTGCTTGTACTGCTTCAGAACAAACAGAGTCTTTGTGGACTGTACGTCTTCAATGCAGGCAATTTTGTCGGAAACAAACGAGCAGACTTCAAACATCGTTTTCCCCTCAACGAGAAGAATGAAGTCCTTGTCGCCGGTAATCAGGTACATCGAATTGACTTCCGGATAGCCGGCGATGAGATTCGCGGTATAGTCGTATCCTTTATCTTTCATCGGGCGTACGCCGACTTCGATGAAAGCAAGAATTTTCTGATCTTTCTGAACTTTGTTGTAGTTAATGACGGTATGGTAGCCGCAGATGATTTTTTCCTCTTCCAGGCTTCGAACGGCATCGTAGACATCTTTCTCGTCTTCATGAAGAATGTCTGCCAGATCGCGGGCATTCAGACGGGCGTCTTTTTCGAGCAGTTCCAAAATTGAACGAAAATCCATGGAAAACTCCTTTCCGGCGCTCATGCGCGCAGGTAATAATGTTCCTATTATAAGCGCATTTGATTTTCGATTCGTGCAAAGCCCGGAACACAGGGAAGAAAAGAATCAAAATAGGAATAAAACCGCTCGCAAATCCGCAGACCGTTTCCATCGGGCAGGGCCATAGGCCGTTTCATCGCCCATCTTTTCGTAAACGGAGCCGATCCAGAATAAAGCCAGGTCGTTTCCAATATTTAATGGGCAGTTATTTAATGGGCAGTGTTTGATGAATGAGTTTCCGGCAGATCCGATCTGGATCCAGTGATATTTCTGCGCAGAGTTTCTGTGATTTCTGATTCCTTTCTTATGGCAGAGGCGGAAAACAGAAGACTTCCCAAAGAAAAAAAGCGGAGCAACGAACCCACCGGATTTCCAGACCAATTCACCCATATCATTCGGATTTGAAATCCAGCCAGGAAATGGAAAGGATGCATAGACGGACGGCTCAGACCGATTCTTTGTGGCTCGAACAGGATCTAGTAAAGAATGCCTTCCATAAAATATGGAAAGCCAAAACCAGCTCATGCCGGACGGCAGGCGATAATCCGCAAACATGCCGAAGGCAAATCCTATGCCTCCAAAAATCTGGCCTGTTGAGTTAACCGCTTTCATTCTGTAAGACTTTCCATCAATCCGTCTCTCTTCAGAAAATCAGGCGCCGATGCAGCAAAAAACATGCAGAGCGAGACAGGAATCATAAGCCCCTCAGGTGATGGGAAAATCCTGGAAATGCCTGCGGACAACGTATAGACAAACGGTCTGCATTAAGACGAAATAAGCAATTTGTATAGGCGATATCTAATGTGAATAAGACTAGATAAGTAATTAATATCGAGATTATTATTCAATAGTTTTTGACTAGATCCGCCTGACCTCCTATTCGTTGACAGGATTTCGGGCAGACCCTATAATTAGATCGGTATTAAAGGAGGATTTACTGATCATGACAGTAAAAGTTGCACTGAACGGTTTTGGTCGTATCGGTCGTCTGGCATTCCGTCAGATGTTTGATGACCCCAACTACGAAGTAGTTGCGATCAACGACCTTACCAACCCCGCTATGCTGGCTCACCTGCTGAAGTACGATTCGACTCAGGGAACCTACAAATTCGCCGACAAAGTAGAATCCACAGAAGATTCCATCATCGTTGACGGTAAAGAAATCAAAATCTACAAAGAAGCTGACGCTTCCAAACTCCCTTGGGGCGATCTCGATGTTGATGTAGTACTCGAGTGCACAGGCTTCTACACATCCAAGGCTAAAGCACAGGCTCACGTTGATGCTGGTGCTAAGAAAGTCGTTATTTCCGCTCCTGCTGGAAAAGACCTGCCGACAATTGTTTACAACGTTAACCAGGAAGTTCTTACTCCTGAAGACAAAATCATTTCCGCTGCATCCTGCACAACCAACTGCCTCGCTCCAATGGCTAAGACACTGAACGACCTGGCTCCAATCAAATCCGGAATCATGACTACCGTTCATGCTTACACTGGCGACCAGATGACTCTGGATGGCCCGCAGAGAAAAGGCGACAAACGTCGTTCCCGCGCTGCTGCCGTTAACATCGTTCCTAACTCCACTGGTGCTGCTAAAGCAATCGGTCTGGTTATCCCTGAACTGAACGGCAAACTGATCGGTTCTGCTCAGCGTGTTCCTGTTCCTACAGGTTCCACAACGATCCTCGTTGCAGAAGTTGAAGGCGAAGTTACTGTTGATCAGATCAACGCCGCTATGGCAGCTGCTGCTAACGAAAGCTTCGGCTACAACACTGAAGAAATCGTATCTTCCGACATCATCGGTATGACTTACGGTTCCCTGTTCGATGCTACCCAGACAATGGCTACTCCTACAGGCGATGGCAACACCCTCGTTCAGGTTGTTTCCTGGTACGACAACGAAAACTCCTACACTTCTCAGATGGTTCGTACAATTAAGTACTTCGCTGAGATGGATAAGGAAAACGCTTAATTCACACTCAACAAAACTGAAGGCCTTCGGGCCTTCTTTTTTATTGCCGCTTAAGCAGGAAGCCCGATATTTGAAAAAGCTGCCTTCAGCAAATTAAAAAATGGAGTGAGCACCAAATGATATTTGAGAAAGACGAAATATCGTCTGAAAGAATCACTGATTGCCTGCGAAACATAAAAAGGCCAGCGTGCTACGTAGAGGAAACGAGATTGAAACAACAAATAAATCGGTAATTCTGTTCAAATTAATCATCTGAAAGCGCTAAGAATTAACTAATTAGTACAAACGCATTGCCTGAACTGGTATTTCTTTGACTGATTTATGAACTGATAATAAAAGCTGATCAATTCCTGTTGAAAGAAGGGCAATCTTTGAACAGGGCTATCAGATCTTCGGGCGTGACCGAGAACGATTTCACGGTCAGATCGGATGAAACGCCAGGGCAGGCCTTTTTTCCGGTTAACAGATCTGAGATGCATAAGAAAGGAAACAGCATGAAATTTAGAAAACTCACAGCTTCCTTGCTGTCTGTTGCACTTTCTGGAACAGCTGCAGTTTCAACCGTTCTTCCTGCTGCGTCCATGGCTGTACATGCCGAAGAAACAACTCCGACGGCAACGACAGACATGACGCAGTATGGCACCAATCTTGCACTCAATAAAACCGCGACAGCAAGTTCTCAAGAAGCGGATTCTGTCAGAGCTTCCAATGCGGTGGATGGAAATACCTCAGCTAGCACTTCCCGCTGGGGTTCCAATGTAGGCAATGGTCCGGACTGGATCTATGTTGATCTGGCCAAACCATCTGTTGTGAACGCCGTTCGTGTGTTCTGGGAATCGCACAAGGCTACATCGTATAAAATCCAGTACGCGACAGAAAACCCCGGAGCAGAAGCCTCCTGGACAGACGTAAAAGTCTTTAATAACCGTCCTGCGGAAATCACAGAAGTTATTGCGTTTGATACGCCGGTAAATGCTCGTTATATCCGTCTGTATATTGGATCGCATACACCAGATGATCCAATCCTCACTTCGATCCCAGAATGGAACTCGGTTTCCATTTATGAGCTGGAAGTGTATGGCGAAATCGATGCGAACTATCAGGATCCGCAGGAAAACGTAGCGCTGAATAAAACCGGAACGGCCAGTTCGACCGAAACGGCAGACTTCACCGCAGCAAAGGCACTGGACGGAGATACATCGTCCAGAAGTTCACGCTGGAGTTCCGCTGAAGCAGACGGACCGCACTGGATTTACGTCGATCTTGGCAAAGAAATGGACGTACAGACCGTACGCCTCTACTGGGAAACACGCAAAGCCAGTAACTATACCATTTCAACCGCAACGGACGAACATACAGCCGAAGAACTGGCTGGAGAAGATGTCTGGACTCAGCAGTATTCCAATACTAGCCATCCAGCCGATCTGAAAGAAACCATCAGTCTGGATGCTCCAGTTAAGGCACGCTATGTCCGCCTGAAAATCAACACCTTTACCCCGGAAGATCCGGATGGAGGCGTGACCTGGAA
This sequence comes from uncultured Allobaculum sp., assembly GCF_948576815.1. Classification (NCBI taxonomy): domain Bacteria; kingdom Bacillati; phylum Bacillota; class Erysipelotrichia; order Erysipelotrichales; family Erysipelotrichaceae; genus Allobaculum; species uncultured Allobaculum sp. The sequence goes on along the minus strand of NZ_CAPAEZ010000070.1, from coordinate 3,923 downwards.
TACCATTTCCATTTATGAAATGGAAGTATACGGCGGTATTCCACAGGCGCAGAAATGCAATTCCGTTGCCGATATCAAGGATGCTCTCGAACTGAACCCAGTTACCGCAGAATCCACGAAAGTTACAGCTAAGCTTCCAGAATTTGATGCCGATCTGTTCGCCGTAGAATACAACGGTACCGACCTCGAACAGGTTGTTGATGCCAATCAGAATATTCTGAAACCATTGGTGGATAAGCAGGTCAAAGTTTCCTATAAGATTACGGACAAAACGACCAGCGCTTACGACTTCAAGGAAATTACAGTCACGATTCCTGGTGAACATCAGGTTGATGAAAACGATAATGCAGTTCCGGAAATCCTGCCTCCAATCCAGGAATGGAAGGGTGAAGAAAGCGGAAGCTTTGCGATTACTGAGAATACGAAAGTTCAGTACGCAGATGATAAATTTGCATATGCAGCCAAGGCGCTTGCCGATGACTATAAGGAAATGACCGGCAAAACGCTGGCTGTAGAAAAAGTAGCTGCTATTCCATCAGCAGCTGTGAACGATACCATTACGTTCGGTGCGGGTACTTCGGAACTTGGTGAAGAAGACTACCGCATGACGATCGGTCCAAAATCCATTCAGATTGGAGCCAACCATTCTACCGCAGCGTATTGGGCAACCCGTACCATTCTGCAGGGACTCAACAACAGCGAAGACAATACTCTGGCTGCCGGTGAAATGCGTGACTATCCAACGATGAAGGTGCGCGGTCTGATGCAGGACGTTGGACGTAAGACCTTTACGCTCGACTATCTGAAACAGCTGGCCAAAGTGCTGTCCTGGTATAAACTGAACGACTTCCAGGTTCATCTGAACGATAACTATATCCAGCTCGAACAGTATAAGAACGTCAACGGCGAAGACCGTCGTCTGATCGATCCGTATTCGGCGTTCCGTCTGGAATCGGATATCAAAAAAGGCGGAAATGACGGTAAGAACCAGGCGGATCTGACCGCAAAAGACGTCTTCTATACGAAAGAAGAATTCGCGGACTACATCGAAGAATGCAAGAAGATGGGTATCACCATTGTTCCTGAATTCGACATGCCGGCTCACGCGCTGGCCATGACGAAAGTCCGTCCGGATCTTAAAACGCCGGATTCGGATATGCCGCATGTAACCACGAACGGCAACCGTTCCCCGGCTGACCATCTCGACCTGAACCATCAGTACGACGATGTCATGCAGTTTGTTAAATCCATCTGGGACGAATACACAACTGGCGATGACAAAGTCTTCGATACGCCGGTTATTCACATTGGTGCCGACGAATACGAAGCCGGTTCTGCTGCCTACCGTAAGTATGTAAACGACATGTTCAAGTACGCCGAAGACAAAGGCTATACCCCGCGTGTCTGGGGTTCTCTGACTCAGCTGAGCCAGGGGGATACGGTACATGGCGCGACCTATAACGAAGATGGAACCGTTAAATCCCGTCGCCAGATCAACCTCTGGAACTTTGGATGGTCCAATCCAAAAGCTATGTACGATCTGGGCTTCGACTTGATCAACTGCTCTGACGGAACCTTCTATATCGTTCCAAACGCAGGCTACTACTACGATTACCTCGGCGATTCGCATCTGTTTAACACGGATATCACTCGCATGGGCAGCACCAAAGTGCCTGCCGGTGACGAGCAGATGGTCGGCGGTGCCTTCGCCATCTGGAACGACATGATCGACAACGCCGAAAACGGCATGTCCGAATATGATATTTACAAACGTACGATTCGTGCAGCCGGCATGATGGGAACCAACCTCTGGGGCAAGGGATCCATCACCCAGACAGAGGCTTCTGCGATTATCGATCAGTATCCGGAAGTTCCGGGAACCAACTTCAACTACAATGTGAACAAATCCGAAAACGGAGCGATCACTTCTGTAGATATGGAATCCACAACGGATACCACCGGACAAACCAACAGCCTGACTGCTGGAAATGACGTTCTCAAAGAAGCAGCAGGCCGCAAGGTTCTTGACCTTTCTTCCGGAAAAACAGCCACATTTGATACGCTGGAAACAGCTGGTCTTTCCAACACGCTGCGCGTGAAAGTAAAACGTACGAGCGCGTCCAAAGATGAGCAGATTCTGTTTGAATCGCCATACGGAACGATCAAAGCGGTTCAGAAAGAAACCGGAAAAGTCGGCTTCTCGCGTGAAAACCACGATTACTCCTTCGACTACGAACTGCCGGTCGGCGTATGGACCGAACTTGAATTCCGCAACGAATTCGAAAAGTTCTCTCTGTATGTAGACGGAGAATTCGTAGAAACCGTTGGACGTGACGGGCGCGGATCGCTGAAAGCGACCATGATGTTCCCGCTCCATACCGTCGGCAGTGCAGAGCATCCATTCCAGGGCTATGTCGACGATATCCGTGTCGGAACTACCCCGGAAACTGAATTTGTCAATACGATCGCTCTCGATCGCAAAATTGATCTGCTCGGACAGGTTGCTCTTGCAGGCAATACAGACCTGATCAAGGAAGCGCTCGGCGTATCCGGCAAATATGCACCGACGGCTGCAGAAGTTGCAGCTGTGACGAAGAAAGTTGAAGATGCAATTTCCAAAGCGGAATACGAACGTGCAGACTATAGCCGCATTGACGCCCTGCTCGCTCTTGAACCAGAAGATCCAAGCGTATACAAAGCCTCTTCCATGGATGCCTTCAACCGCGCGAAAGACAATATCGTTCGCGATCTGCCGAAAGCTTCGCAGGCTGACGTCGATATGATGGCCTCCAACCTGGCTTCGATCCTTCTCGGAATGGAACTGCAGGATCTCAGCAAGTTTGAACTCGTTTCGCAGGATATCATGAAAGCTACGGCTTCCAGCAACCAGAGCGGGGAAGAACCAGCCAAGGCGATCGACGGCGATACGTCCACGATGTTCCATACCGACTGGAAGAATACCACCATGCCGCACTGGCTCGACATTGAATTTGCGACTCCGCAGACGGTCGATCAGATTCTGTATACGCCAAGAACCGGCGGCGGAAACGGTCACCCGCTGACTTACGACATCCAGACCAGCGATGACGGCAAGACATACACGACCGTTTACTCTGGTGAAATGACGAACTCTGGAACTGTAAAGACGATTAATCTCCCTGAAGCCGTAACTGCGAAGCACATTCGCATGGTGGCTAAGACGGCCCGCAACAATAACTTCTCCTGTGCGGAAATCAACTTCCACAAAGTCGTTACCGGAGCAGATACAGAAGGTCTGAACGAAATCATCGCTCAGGCGGAAGCTCTCACGGCAGCCAGCTATCCAGAATCTTCCTGGAACGCCATGCAGACTGTACTGGCCAAAGCCAAAGCTCTGCCCGATACCGCAACACCGAAAGAAGTGGAAGCGATGAAGGGCGAACTGAGTCAGGCCATCTGCGCACTGGCTGGCTCGACCGTTGTCTACGACTACACCCTGCTGCAGACCGTGATCGATGACATCACTCCAGCAAAACTTGCTGACGTCAAAGGCGCTGCTGCACTGAATACGAAACTTGCTGCTGCGAAAGCGCTCGTAAACAACGCAGAATCTCAGGAAGCCATCGATACGATGACTGAAGAACTGCACGCCGCATGGCTTGCTGCTCGCTACAGCGTATCGACAGATAAACTGGCGGATCTCAAATAAGACTCTCAAAAATCCAGAAAGCCAAAGTTCTCTAAAAGGATGACAGGTTTCTTTGGATCTCGTTAAACCGACCAAAGGGCTTCTGCTCTCGTTTTCAAACGGGAAGGCAGAAGCCCTTTTCTTCTGGTGCGATCTTCTTCTGCAGATTGTGGCGATGTTTAACCGTGTCGGGCAAACTGTACCGTAAGTGTCAAACAATCGACGGGTATACGCGAGACTGAATATTAGATACGCT
>NZ_CAPAEZ010000069.1:0-14063 GCF_948576815.1 uncultured Allobaculum sp. | reverse complement strand
TAGCGTATCTAATATTCAGTCTCGCGTATACCCGTCGATTGTTTGACACTTACGTATTGAAAACTGGTCCAGAATGTCGCTAATCGGAAATGAAAACTGATCCAGAGAGAGAACAAAGGAAAAAGCCTGAGAGGCTGCATGAGCAGTTTCTCAGGCTTGATTTTTAACAGATGAATTTCAGGAGGGACAAATTCAGGAATCGGATTCGTCTTTGAAACGGAGGCGCTTGCCTTCCAGGTAGTAGCGCTTTTCCTGAGCATGACCCATAGAGAACGTCTTACGCGGAAGCGAACCGTCGGCTTCGATGGTTTCAAACAGGGAATCCCGTTCGATTTTTGGAAGGAAGAATCCGATGGATCCATCCTGCGAGGCCAGATCTTCGAGATCTTTTTCGCCATGGATGTAATCGATCGTTCCTTCGTTTTCGGCCAGCCACTCGTCCAGCTGCTTCTGAAGCACAGCCAGAGGAAGCGGGGAAATCGCATCGTCGAGAACGATCGTACCGTTTTCGCCCCCGGCTGCCCATTCGATGGGGTAACCGCCCTGAGCGGGTGCTTTCTCGTTGAAATAAGCGATCAGCCCAGCCGGATCGGTATTTTTGATGATGCGGTGAATCGGTTCGAACTTCTGGGCTTCATCCTGCAGGTTTTCCAGTTCGGCTAAGGCGAAACGGGCCGGATGAACGCGCTTTTCTTCTTCTGTAAGTGTCGGCTTGATTTCTTCCCAGATCGTTTTGGCAGCGGCAAGAGAATGGTTTCCATCGCCGACCGCATAAACGAGCGGATTGGGCAGGGAAGAACGGGTTTCGTATTCGGAAATCCAGGCGCAGACGAGATCTTTTTCTTCGCCCTGAATGATGCGTCCAGTGATGTGGCCGCCGTCTTTCATGAGGTCAAAATCGTAAAGAACCGGCAGAGTTTCCCGAATGGCGTGAAGCTGCTTGAACAGCGCGTCTTCGGCATCGTTCTGAAGCAGAAGAATGTGCGGGAATTCAAGAATGGCATCGCGGCGAATCTGGGCACGCGGCGGAATGCGTTCCAGAATCGTGGCTTCCGTTGCACGGATCGGACGATCCGTCGGGCAATGGTAGTCGTATTCTTCGAGATCAAGCGCGCCGACCAGACCTTTACGGATCGAACCGTCGACGAGCGTACGTTCTACATAAATCAGGCAGTCCCTGAGTTCTTTGAGCACGCCGTCGTTTAAGTAGCTCGACATGTTCTGGGCAATTGTTGCCTGATGGGCTTCGCCCTGTTTCGTTTCCAGCCAGGCTTCCGGGAGGATCAGATTCAGCGTACTTGGGGAATCCTGGATTGATTTCGCCACCGAGTTCCAGTATTCGGGATTGCTGGAATACTGGTCGCAGGCGACAACCGCCCAGTCCCTGAAGTTGCCGTTGGCCGGAATGAGGATATCAGCAGAAGAGAAGATCATTACTTCGCATCCTTTTCAAAGAGGTTTACGCGGATGACTTCATCCAGGCTGCGGATGGCTTCCAGGGATTCTTCGGTCGGTTTTTCTTCGAGATCGAGAATGGTGTAGGAAATGTTGCCACGGGATTTGTTCAGGAGGTTTTCGATGTTGGATCCGTTTGCGGACAGGATGTCAGTCATTCTGGAGAGCACTTTCGGCTTGTTGGAATGGATGACGCCGACACGGTACGGCATTCTCAGTTCGAGAGATACGTTTGGCAGGTTGACGGAGTTGATGATGCTGCCTTCTTCGAGGTAGGCACGCAGTTCCTTTGCAGCCGCAACGGCGCAGTTTTCTTCGGATTCAGCCGTGCTTGCACCGAGGTGCGGCAGAGCAATGACACCAGGATGTCCGGCGAGCTTGGCGTCTGGGAAGTCAGTTACGTACAGAGCGACTTTTCCGGAATCGAGCGCTTCGAGGATATCGTCATCGTTAACGAGTCCGCCGCGCGCGAAGTTCATGATTTTCACGCCGTCTTTCATCTGGGCGATGGTTTCCTTGTTGATCAGGCCGCGTGTGGAATCGAGCAGCGGCAGATGGAGGGAGACGAAGTCGGCATCCGCAAGCAGATCTTTGAGATCTGTCTTGTGCTCTACCCAGCGGGAGAGTTTCAGAGCGGATTCAACGGAAAGGTAAGGGTCATAGCCCATAACGTTCATATCGAGATGGAGCGCGGTGTTGGCCAGCTTGCTTCCGATGGCGCCAAGACCGATGACACCGAGTTTCTTTCCGGCGATTTCGTTGCCGGCGTATTTCTTTTTCTGCTTTTCTACGTCTTTGGCAAGCGTTTCGCTGCCGGCCTGGGTGTTAACCCATTCCATACCGTGATACAGATCGCGGCTGGCGAGAAGCAGTCCGGCAATTACGAGTTCCTTAACGGCGTTGGCGTTGGCACCCGGCGTATTGAATACGGCGATGCCGCGTTTTGTGCATTCGTCAAGATCGATGTTGTTGACGCCGGCGCCGGCACGGGCGATGGCTTTCAGTGTTTCTGGATAATCCAGGTTATGCAGATCCGCACTGCGGACCATGATGGCGTCCGGGTTGGCGGCGTTGGCTTCATACGTGTAGGTTTCGTCAAATACTGCGGTTCCTTTGTCCGAAATCGCGTTCAGTAAAGAAATGGTTCTCATGCGTGTTCCTCTTCAAATGCTTTCATAAAGTCGACAAGGGCTTTTACGCCTTCTACAGGCATGGCGTTGTAAATGGAAGCGCGCATGCCGCCGACGGTACGGTGACCTTTCAGGTTTTCAAAACCGGCTTCTTTGGCTTTGGCGATGAATTCTTTATCGAGTTCCGGATCGCCGGTTACGAACGGGATGTTGACCAGGGAACGGTCTTCTACCGCTACCGGGTTAGAGAACATCTTGGAGTTATCGAGGTAGTCATAGAGAAGGCCGGCTTTTTCCTGATTGATCTTTTCCATGTTTTCCAGACCGCCGATCTGTTCTTCGAGCCATTTGCAGACAAGGCCGACCATGTAAATGCCGTATGTAGGAGGCGTGTTGTACATGGAATCGTGGTCTACGTAAGTCTTGTAGTCGAGCATGGCCGAAGGAATATCGTCGCGCTGCTCATCGAGCAGGTCTTTCTTGATGATGACCAGAGTAACGCCGGCAGGACCGAGATTTTTCTGGGCGCCCGCAAAGATCATGTCATACTGGGTGACATCCAGCGGTTCAGTGAAAATGCAGCTCGAAAGGTCTGCAATCAGACGCTTGCCTTCATGAGGCGGCAGATTTTTGTACTTTGTTCCGTAGATGGTGTTGTTTTCGCAGATGTAGACGTAGTCTGTATCCGGATCCAGATCTTCCTGGGTAATTTTTGGAATATATGTGAACGTTTTGTCGCTGCTGTCTCCGGCAAGATGAACACGGCCAAGTTTTTTCGCTTCTGCGATGGCTTTCTTTGTCCACTGACCGGTGTTGATGATATCAGCTCCGTTTTTGTTGAAGTTCATTGGAACCATGGAGAACTGAAGGTTTCCGCCTCCCTGCAGGAAGAGGATTTCGTAGTCTTCCGGAATGCTGGCCAGACGACGAATGGTATCTTTGGTTTCCTGAAGAATGGATTCGAAGGCCTTGGAACGGTGAGACATTTCCATCACGCTCATTCCAGATCCTCTGGCATCCAGCATTTCATCGGCTGCTGTTTTCAGCACCCATTCAGGCATACAGGCCGGGCCTGCAGAAAAGTTATACACTTTACTCATTTTGATCTCCGTTTCTAAATTTCCAGATTCCTGTATCGATCAGAAATCGTGTACAGCGTTCACGATTCGTGATCTCAAGAGGAATATGTAAGTTATATCACTCGAAGGGAAAGTCAAAAAATCTGGATCGGCTTTTTACTAAAATTCGCCTGAGAGTGTACGCAAATGTGAAAATTTTCATTTTTCCGGACTTGCTTTCTGAAAGAAAAATTGGTTCAGAAAACAGAGATGGCTTTCAAAAGGGCGAATCCAATCCGAATCGGGCGATGCGTGCGGAAAATACGCCGCGTAACCGTCTTTTGCCTCGAATGAACGTCCATTCGCGTACAAAACAGAAAGAAAAACCGTGCTCTGTTCAGCCAGCGCATGCAGAAGCTGACAACCGCTCCATGCGCTCGTGTACGGCAAAAGGCTGCCGGAAAATGGGAAACGGCAGGCGGCAGTGGATTTGGTATAATGGGAAGGCTGGTCCGAGCGCGAAAATGCACAGGGAAATTCGGCGTATTGAGTCGAATGGAAAGCGACGGAAACAGCGAGAAAAACAGGGAGGAAGGCCTATGATTGGATATCTGGAAGGAACCGTTTTAAAAACGCGAAAAGACAGTCTGATTCTTCAGTGCGGACCGATCGGCTTCATCGTCTATGTGCCCGCGGCCAAAAGCTACGCGCCAGGCCAGGCTCTCTCTTTATATTGTTATCAGCAGTTCAAGGAAGACGATCAGTGCCTGTACGGCTTTGAAAGCGAAGCGCTTTACGATCTGTTCGTACTCCTGATTCAGGTCAAGGGCATTGGATGCAAAATGGCGCTCAACATGCTTGCCGCCTCGAATGAATCGTCCATTATCCGGGCGATTGAAAACGGCGATGCCGCAGCACTCAAAAAGCTGCCGGGCATCGGTGCCAAAACCGCTGGCCAGATTCTGCTCGATCTCAAGGGAAAAGTCGTTCTTCCCGAAGACAAGCCCAAATCCAAGGACAGTGCTGCTCCATCCGATCCCGTTGTCGCGGAAGTCAGCGATGCCCTGTTATCGCTGGGCTATCGTCAGCCGGAAATCGACAGTCTGAAGCTGAACGAACAGCTGGCGCAGTATCCGCAGACCGACGCGCTTTTACGCTTTGCGCTGCGTGAACTGGCGCGCAGAAAAAAAGGCGTCTGAGAGGCGCCCGGATCGTCAAGTCCAAACGCGTTTAACCTTACAACAATTTCGTTCTGTCTGAACAAATTTCTACCATATTTATTTATTAGGGATCCGTTTGATTTATTAGGGATCCGTTTGGGTCTCTCTTCATAGAAGGCCGAAAATGAAATCGGTAACATTTTCTGAATAAAAGAGCAGAGAGAAATCCAGAGGAACCAGATCCGAAACGAATCGGGTCCGAACGGAATCAAACGGTTCTGAAAAAAACGATCCGCAAAAGAATACGTACCCAAAAGAAAAACTGGAACGAATGGATTCCAGTACTCATAAAGTAAAGCCCCCGATCCGGCGCAGTTTCTGGCGTCTCGATCGGAAAGTGAAAGAAAGGAGGACCTATGGAAGAAGAACGTCTTGTAGATGCAGCCGAGCAGACCGAAGACAAAGATCAGGCGCTGCGTCCGGCAACGCTGGCGGAATACATTGGCCAGCAGGAACTGAAACAAAATCTTAACGTCTACATTCAGGCGGCCAGAAGCCGCAGCGAAGTTCTGGACCACGTCCTTTTATACGGACCTCCCGGACTGGGAAAGACGACCCTGGCGATGATCATCGCCCATGAAATGAACGGCAATCTCGTGACCGCTTCCGGTCCGGCGATTCAGAAATCCGGTGATCTGGCGGCGATTTTATCGACGCTGGAAGCCGGCGATGTGCTCTTTATTGATGAAATTCACCGCATTCCGCGCCAGATTGAAGAAATTCTCTATTCGGCGATGGAAGACTTTTATCTCGATATTGTGGTCGGAAAGGAAGGCGCTTCAGCCCATTCGATCCGTCTGGCTCTGCCGCCCTTTACGCTGGTCGGCGCAACAACCCGTGCCGGCGATCTTTCCGCGCCGCTGCGCGACCGCTTTGGCATCGTGCTGCCGCTCGAATATTACGCGCAGGCCGATCTCGAAAAGATCGTCAGCCGTACGTCGGGCATTCTCAACACATCGATTGAAGATGATGCGATTGGCGAAGTGGCCAGACGCTCGCGCGGTACGCCGCGTATCGCCAACCGCCTGCTCCGCCGCATCCGCGACTTTGCCCAGGTGTATAACGGCGGACACATTTCCCTTGATGTGGCCGGTGATGCGCTCGACCGCATGAAAGTCGACGATCTTGGTCTGGATCAGGTGGACCGCAAATATCTCGAAGGCATCATTTTCCGCTTTGGCGGCGGACCCGTCGGTGTAGAAGCCCTCGCCAGTTCCATTGGCGAAGACGCGGCGACACTCGAAGACATGTACGAGCCGTTTCTGCTGCAGACCGGTCTGATTAACCGGACCCCGCGCGGCCGTATTGCTACGCCGAAAGCGTACGCCCATCTGCACATTACCGAGTCGGCTTTGCACGACGAGGCAGAAGACGATTCGCAGGATTAAGGACAAATCCGGCGAATGGACAGACGCGGCAAATCTGTACTGGAAATCCGTACGGTCAATCCGTACGCTACCACCAGAACAGCCCATCTAACAAAGACAGAGTTTAAGAAGATCGCGCGGCTTTCCCTGCGCGTTTTCTTACGCTCTCTCACGAATTTTCCATACTGAAAAGGAGAACGAACTATGCGATCCGTTTCGCGGCTTTCCTCTACGCTTTCTGAAACCGCTCTGGCAGTTCTGCTCGTTTTGGGCGTGCCTTTGCTGAGCGCCTGCGGTTCGTCCAGACGGACCGTCAGCTGTACGCAGACCAACGAGAACGGAAGTCTTTCTCTTCGTATGAGCGCACCTTCCGAACAGAGCCAGGTCGAACTTCTGGAAATTACCATGAAGTATCCGCACGATTTCGATCAGCAGCTGACCGGCTATCGGGTCCCTTTGCAGGAAGGGGACAGCGACGGCTCCAAAACAAAAAGCGCGCTGATTGCGGATGCCCTTGCGCAGACGCTTGGCATTCAGGCCGATCTGGTCAAAGTGAAGCGAGAAGATGATGGCTATATCGCCAGCGCGACAATTCAGAACATCCCCGCTCTGTTTGCCTCCCTTGGTCTGAGCGCAGACGGACTCGATCTCGACGAAATTGAAGCCGCCCTCGAACAGGATGCGCAGTTTGCCTGTCTGCCCGAGTAGGATCGCCAGATCGGCAAAAGAAAAGCGGTGTTTAAACCATCGAAAACAGATGTACAGACCGATTTACGGGAAGGAGCAGCGGCTCTTTCCCGTTTTCCGCTTTACGCCCGACTGGCTTTCCAGAAAAGAATCCTTTCTTTTTCGCACCGAGCGTAGCAGCACGAATCGTCCGTTCGGGGTGGAGAAAAAGGGCGTGGATATAATGGAGATGCCTATGAAAAATGAAAAAACAACCGCGGGAACGGCAGATTTGTCCTCCGCCGCTTCCCATTCAGAACAAAGGACACCCGTTCTTTCGGGTCTGGCGTACAAGATTTTGAATCACGCCCATCTCGATGAAAAAGAGCGGGACGAAATTCTTCATCCCTCCCCGCTTCGTCCCGTCTGCACGGCTAAATGCATGCAGGACTTTGTAAAGCGTATGGAAGAGGCGAGAGAAAAGGGCCAGAAAGTGCTGATCGCGGGCGATTACGACTGCGACGGCATTATGTCGACGATTATTTTGTATCAGGGCCTGAAACGGTATGGCCTGGAAACGATGTACTACATTCCCGACCGCTTAAAAGAAGGATACGGCTTAAGTGAGCAGACCGTTGAAAAGGCAGCAAAAGCCAGCTATGACTTGATCATCACGGTCGATAACGGCGTATCGGCTGGTTCCGCGCTGGAACAAGCCAGAGAACTTGGCGTGGATGTGATCGTTACCGATCATCATCTGTACGAAGATGAACCGGACTGCACGCTGCTCGTTCACCCGATGAAAATGGGCGAAGACTTTGATGTATTGTGCGGTGCTGGCGTCGCCTTTGAATGCGTACGGGCGTTAGGCATAGAGGAAGAAAAATTTCTGATCTATGCGGCGGTCGCTTCGATTGCCGACTGCATGCCTGTCTTTAAGGAAACCCGATCGATTATTCAGGAAGGTCTCAAGGCGCTCAACGCCCATCACGAACCGCATTTTGATCCGTTCATTCGCTCCTATCCAGTGTGTGAAACGGATATTTCCTTTCAGGTTGCTCCTTGCATCAACGCCCTGGGCCGTCTGAGCGACCGGGCCAAAGTGAATACGTTTGTCCGCTACATGGAAAGCAAGAATCCGATCGAAATTCAGAAATACGCTGCGCGTGTAATGGAAATCAACGAAGCGCGCAAAGAAATGACGTATCAGGTGCAAAGCCAGGCGCTTGCGGAAATTAATCCGCTTTCCGCCATTCTCTTTGCGATTTCCCCGAATTTCCATGAAGGCATTATCGGTCTGGCGGCCGGCCGGCTGAGCTCCCAGTTCGATAAGCCGGCGATTGTCGGAACCTTAAACGGCGATGTAGCCAAATTCAGCATGCGCGCTCCCGAAGGCTATCACTGCCTGGAATTCCTGCAGAAATACGATGGCTTTCTTGCCCTTGGCGGTCACGCACAGGCAGCGGGATTCGCCCTGCCGGCGGGTAAAGTCGAGGATTTTCGAAGCTTTCTGATCAAAAACGCCTCCAAAATGGTGCGGACCAAAATGCCGGCTGAACCGATGGAAATCGAAGTGTCGGACATCACCGTTGAAAACATGGATTCTCTGCAGGCGATTCGTCCGTTTGGAACCGGCTTTAAAATGCCCGCATTTGAAATCGATCAGCCGCTGATTCTTAAAAGCTTCGACTTTTCGCAAGGCCGTCATCGCCGCTTTTATCTCGATGGCGGCATCAACGCGATTCATTTCAACCAGACCTCTACGGATAAGCTGGCCAAACAGGAAGGCATTGAAAAGCTGATCGGCTCGATTTCCATCTCGACCTGGAACGGTACGCGAAAAGCCGAGTTCATGATCGACGAAATCGTCTACGAAATCTGATCGGAAAAAAGTCGTTTTCTGCAGGAAAGCGTGTCGGTTTAAAGCGGCATATGTGCAAATTTGTGCAGAGATCTCGCAGCTGCAGAGCGCACTCGAAAAAAATACCGGTACAATCAGACTGTACAGAAGCTCAGAAATTCGGTACGCTTGATGTTCTGTTCCTCTTGGATGGAACAGTGTGAAAAAAGAAGAAGTGCTGCAAAGCAGCCAGGAGAAAATACAACTATGGATTTAAAAACCAGAATCGCTTCGATTCCCGGATTTCCAAAAGAAGGCATCATTTTCCGGGATATCACGCCGATCCTTGCCGATCCGGAAGCGCTCGCGCAGACTGCGACTGAAATCGGAAAATTTGCCAAAGAAGTAAACGCGGATGTCATCGTGGCTCCGGAAGCCCGCGGCTTCATGTTCGGCATTCCAGCCGCCATGGACGCGAAAATTCCGTTCATTCCCGTTCGCAAACCGGGCAAACTCCCGCGTCGTACCATTACGGAAACATACACGCTCGAATACGGCGAAGATTCCCTGCAGATGCATGCGGAAGATCTCAAACCGGGAAGCCGCGTTCTGATCGTGGATGACCTGCTCGCAACGGGCGGAACGTGCGAAGCGATCGCCAGCATGGTTCGCAAGGAAGGCTCCGAAGTAGTCGGCTTCGCGTTCGTTGTCGAACTCGATGACCTCAAGGCCCGCGCGAAATTCGGCGATACGCCGGTTCTTTCCCTCGTTCACTACGAAGGCGAATAGACGGCCGTAAAAGGACACGCCGATTTTTTAAAGCACAGGAAATCCGATTCTGAATTTGTTTTGAAAAGGGAAGAGGCTGGCCATATGTTGAAAATGTATAGGACAGGCATTTCCGATTGAAAAAACAAGTAAATCGAGTAAGCTTTTCCAAAAACGATTTAAAAAAACCAAGATTTCACATAATATGAAGAATAATCAGCAGCCGGGAAATAAATTCCGGCTGCTCGTTCATATATCCGTTTTAAAACGTGACAGAATGTTCTCATTCCAAAAACGGAAACGATTGACCATCGCTTTGGCTTACGGCGCTCCCAACGCTAGAGCAGCAAAGAGCGCATCTGTCATAAGGAAACCCGTACGAATCAGAAGATAAAAAGGAGGCACCTATGGCGACTAAACACAGCGTCACGATTGAAGAATGTATGGAACATATTCAGACCTACATTCATCGCAAAGAAAATCTTGAGCTGATCGAAAAAGCCTGGAAATTCGCAGATCATGCCCACGAGGGACAGAAGCGAAGATCGGGCGAACCGTATACGGTTCACGTCATTCAGGTCGCCGACATTCTGGCTGGACTGCACTGTTCGCCCAAAACCATTGCCGCCGGTCTGCTCCATGACACGCTTGAAGACTGCGATGATGTTACGTACGAAATTCTGGAACAGGAATTTTCTACGGAAATCGCCGATCTGGTCGAAGCCGTCACCAAAATTGGAAAGATCAAAAAGGAATTCAAGGACGAAAAGGAATACCAGGCCAGCAATCACCGCAAAATCTTTATCGCGATGGCCAAGGACGTCCGCGTCATTCTGATCAAACTGGCTGACCGTCTTCATAACATGCGCACACTGGAATACCAGTCCGAATCCGCGCAGAAGCGCATCGCCCGCGAAACGCTCCAGGTGTACGCGCCGATCGCCCATCGTCTTGGTATTTCGCAGGTAAAAAACGAACTCGAAGATCTGAGCTTCAAGTATCTCGATCCAAGAGAATACCAGAACATCAAGCAGCTCGTCGCCAACCGCGAAAGCGAACGTAACGAGCAGGTTACCGAGATGATCAACGACATCAAGACCATTCTCGACAATTACCATATTCCATACCGTATTTTCGGCCGCTCCAAGCACTTCTACTCCATCCATAAAAAGATGGTCACCAAGCACAAACGCTTCGAAGAAATTCTCGACTTGCAGGCGATTCGAATCATTACCGATTCCATCGCGCACTGCTACGAAATTCTCGGCTACATTCACGCCACCTATACGCCAATCCCTGGCCGCTTCAAGGACTACATCGCGATGCCAAAAAGCAACCTGTATCAGTCCCTGCACACAACGGTCATCTCCTCGGCATCCGGCAGCACGTTTGAAATCCAGATCCGTACCGAAGAGATGGATTCCGTTGCCGAAAAAGGTGTCGCCGCCCACTGGCTGTACAAGGAAAACAAGTCTGGCATGGACGAGGGGATGCAGACGAGGGAAATGGAAGACAAGCTTTCCTGGTTCCGCGATTTCTCCATCATCACCGACGAAGACAGTGAAGATCCGCTCGAATACATGAACACGGTGCAGAAGGACATTTTCGAAGCCAACGTCTACTGCTTCACCCCGCGCGGCAAAGTCATCTCGCTGCCCAGCGGGGCGACGCCCATTGACTTTGCCTATCGCATTCATACCGAAGTCGGCAACCATACTGTCGGCGCACAGGTCAACGGCGGCATCGTTCCGCTCAATACTCCCCTCAAAACCGGCGATGTGGTTTCGATCATGACCAACAAAGCGTCGGCCGGCCCTTCGCCCGACTGGATCAAGATCGTCAAGAGCGCCCACGCCCGAAACAAGATCCGTGCTTTTTTCCAGAAACAGGCGCAGAAAGACAAGCGCGAAGATGTTCGCAAAGGACAGGAAATGTTAATGGACGACATGAAAAAGGCCGGACTCGATCCGTCCATCGTCCGTACATCCAAGAAAATCGACTCGATTTTGCAGAGCCTTTCCTTTAAAACGAGCGACGACCTGTACGCGGGCATTGCCGCCAAACGCATTCCGACTGCGGTCGTCATTGAACGTCTGAACACGACTAAGGCGGCCGTCGATGACAACGAAGAAATCATCAAGCTGTTCTCGAAAAACGAGAAAAAGGAAAAAGTGTCCGACTGCGGCATCGTCGTACCGGGCATCGACACGATCAAAGTGTCCCTTTCGCCCTGCTGCTCGCCGATCCCCGGCGATGAAGTCGTCGGCTACATCACCAAGGGTCATGGCGTCAAAGTTCACTGCAGGGACTGCCCGAACATTGCCAAGGAGTCAAAGCGTCTGATTCCTGTCGCCTGGGGCGATAATCTCGAAGACAAAACGTATCCGGTTCACCTGCAGATCGAATCCAATGATCGCAATTATCTGCTTTCGGATCTCGTTACGGTTTTCCAGCAAAACGGCATTTCCATACGGGCCATCAATTCAACCGTCAATAGCGATTCGCTGACCGCGACGACCAAAATTGAAATCATGGTGCGGAATTCCGAATCTCTTGAACGTCTGATCGCCAATCTGCGCAAGGTTCGCTCCGTCCTTTCGGTCACCCGTGTCATCCTGTAAGCCGCTGCCCGCCCTGCACAAGAAAAGGCCATTGACCGCAAGATCGGACAGTTTGTACAAAACAGTTGAGCAATACTAGGAATTGATATCGACGGAAAGGTTTGTTTCGAAAATCGATCGTCATTCGATACAATACCCATATTGAGGCGGCGCTTTCAGAGAGTTTTCAAATCGGGCAGATCTTTCTGTTTCCGTGGGGCACTGGAAATTCGCAGTTCTGAAGGTGTGCGTCCCTTTGCGGCTTCTGGCTGCTTGACCGGAAAGCTCAAAAGGAAAAGAGAGACAGAAGGAGAATCGTATGTTTAAAAAACGTTTTGCTGCGGGTCTTCTTGCAGCAGGTATGCTGCTGGCAGGATGCAGCGGTTCCGGCGGTTCCGACGGCGCAAAAGCGGTTATGACCACGTGCACCGCAGAACAGGAAGGTCAGACCATTCAGGTTGTTCTGAACGCGCCCTCCGAAAACGCACAGATCAGCAGCATGGACATCGCCATTACTATGGACCTCTCGTCTGCGGGGGTTGACGGTGAACAGCTGATAGACCTGTATGGCAGTATGATTAAAAGCCAGGTAGCCCAAGAGCTGGGAATCGACGAAGAGGATCTGAACGTTACCGCGGACGGATCAAAGCTCAGTGTCACAGTATCGCTTAAGGATCCTAAGAAATTCTTCAGCAGTGTTCTTGGAGAAGAGGAAGTCAAAGACAGCGATCTCGTTTTTTCCACAGCCAAAGCACAGCTCGAAGCACAGTTCACCTGTGAATAGTTCAAAGCTTCCCGCTGTATGCAAAACCGTTTCTTCCTGTTGGGGAAGAAACGGTTTTTTGTGGACGCCCGCCCCTCTCACACAAAGCCGAACCCTCAGCAGAGCAGAAGAACAAAGGGGGAAAGTTTCTGGTGCGCTTAATATTGTGCGAAAGAACGAGCTCCATTTCGAAGACATCTTTTCCGCCCGGATTTTGCGCGCTCAAGATGAGGAAAGCTGAATAAAGCTGTACGAAACGGATGAACTTTAAGGGGAAAGAAGAATACTTTCAAAAAAAGCAAAATCATATTTCGATCCTTTTTGAAAATCGAGCCAGATACAGGTGTTCCATAAGGATTGAGTGCTTCCCCCCCCTGAAAATGTCAAAACGTGCCATAGGGTATACTGGATTCAACCTGGATAATTTACCCTTCAGGAAAGAAAATGCCTGCTGGATCGCATGCGATCCGACAGGATAAGAAAACGCGAAGAGAGGTATTTTAAATGAGAAAGAGAAAGAATGGCCGCGCTGTCGCATCCGCTTTACTCATAGCGGGCACACTGCTGGCAGGATGCAGCAGTTCGAAGCCAGCAGGAAGTGAGGTCAAAGCGGAGGTGCTGACCTGCACCGTTTCACAGGAAAACCCGATCGTGAAGGTTATTATAAAAGCTCCTTTCAAAGATGAAATGGTGAACTCGATGGAATACGTTGTGATCTATGATCTTGGATCCGCCGGTGTGGAAGGACAGGATCTGCTGGATCAGTATGGCGAGTCCATGAAGTCGGATATGGCTCAGGCATATGGAATACCAGAAGACAAAATCGATTTGAAGACGGAAGGGAATCTCCTCCAGGCCAGCATCGTCTTTGATGATCCCAAAGAACGTTTAACCGACATTCTTGGAAAAGAGAAAGTCAGCGACGAGGATCTGGTTTTCTCCCGTTTCAAATCGCAGATCGCCAATAAGCTGATGTGCGAGTAATTCCATTGATCTCTGGGAAAAGAACCGTTTCCAAAAAATGATAAGCTCCCCGGCGAGCAGACACGTGAAATAAACAAACGTGTTCTTCTTGAAAGGGAGCTTTTCTTATGGGACGAAAATCCAAATTTTCTCCTGAAATCAAGCTGGAATGTGTTCAACAGTAAGCGTCAAATAAAAGACGGGTATTTTCTCGACCGCCTCCTTGGGATAAT